>PIXS01000136.1 GCA_003096255.1 Candidatus Bathyarchaeum sp.
CAACAAAACTGATGGCTCTAACAAATTCTCCCTTAGAGCCACATTTTGGGCATTCAGGATTTGATGAGTATGCTTGGATGGCTTCACATTTTGGGCACTTGAACACTGGGGCGTCTGCGTAGCCGAGTTTTATGGTGATCCCTCGTCTTAGTTCTTCGCTGTGTTTTGCTGCCCATACGCCTGTTATGGCTTCCACTAGAGTTGTTTTTCCGTGGTCTACGTGACCTATGGTTCCGATGTTGACTTCAGGCTGCTTAGGTAACGGTATCTGCTTCTTTCGTTTTTGTGACATGACTATTCTCCTGGAGTAAATGTAATGCTATGCAACTAGATTCTAAACAGTTTATATTAAAGGTTCGTGTTTAGCAGTTTTCTGTTTTTCTAACTCTGAGACATTTTCTTGGCTACTGTTATTCCCAATAGGGGCAGAACAATTAACCAGAATTCGGTCAGCTCCAAGAAAGAGAGATACACTGGAACCCATATCGAAACTAGCACATAGATTACAAAGTAAAGACCAACCAAAGTTAACGTAATTCCTACTAAACTGGTATCTAGTTTTTTCTTTTGTTCGAACGCCAGATATGCTGCTACGGCAAAGATACCTGCAATCAACAAAGTGAGCAAGGAATCTGCTGAGCCGATATAGTGGATTAAACTCCATTGTGGATTTCCCAAGGGCACAAGGGCATATACCCACATTAGACTATGCTTAACCCATAAAGCAAAAACGTAGCAGATTCCAGCAATGCCAAGCCATTTGAAGTCAACCGTTTTGTTTATTGATTGTTTTAGTTTCCGACTGGCCATGAACAGAGAGGGAAATATCAGCAGGGGCTGTAACACAAACGAAGCCCCCGTATACATGTTGAAAAAGCCTCCAGGATTTGTGATAGAAGTAACAACATGGTTTATGCCCGATGGCAACAACAAAAGGAAGTAGATTGATTCAAGAAGCATGACTTTGCTGAGTTTTTTGAGGACTCGATCGCTTCCTTTTGCGAAGAGCCAAGCAGCTTGAAGGGCAAGTAATCCTGCTCCTAATCGTACGTAGACTCCTATTGAGCCAGCAGCTTCCTGCAATAATAAAAGTGGTACATTGAAGGTTACTGTTTGGTCAATCATGAACAGATTTAATGTAAAAGGAAATTCGAAAAGAAAAACTGTGGTTAATGCTGCTTGATAGACGCTATACAGTAGATATGATGTGGCTACGATTAATAGAGCTGTTTTTACTCCAGAATCGTTACCTAAGTGCACGCTAGTTTTCTCCTAGCTTGATGAATGTTCTGGGGCTTAGGGAAATACTCAGAATACATGTTCCCATCAAAATCGCTCACAAAAGGCAAACAAACCCAATACATTAATAGTTTTTGGGTTTGTGTTAGAATCTAATATATGCACGTTGAGGTAAACTGCCGAAAACTACAAGGGTTTTGTCTTAGCGGAACACTATATATCAGGCGTTTTCCTATGTCATCAGCCAGTTTAGGAGATTGAAAAGTTGTCTTTGCAGTATCATGAAGCTCCAGACGTCAAAAGGTTGGCTGACGAAATTATAGACAGTCTTGGTTTGTCATATGTTGTTCCCGAGGCTGTTTGCTGTTACCGAAGTAAGGGCTCAAAATCTCGACGGATAATTGCGCGTATTCACGGCTTTGGAAAAATTTGGCAACAAGCGCTTGGTCTTCCACCATCATACGTTATTGAGGTGCTTTCTGAACGGTACGACAAGTTAAGCCAAGAAGACAAAGAGAAAACCGTGATTCACGAACTACTCCATATTCCCAGAGGCTTTAAGGGAGGGTTCCGTCCCCACAAGGGATACATCAGCAAGAAAAAAGTGGATAAACTGCACAAGGAATACACAAAAAAGAAATCAGGACTGTAGTTCATCAAGAAGTCCTTTTGTGCTAATCCAAGCAGTCACTTTTTGGAAAGTGCTGTTTATTGTCTCAACAAAGATCAAAATTTCAACGAGCAACACGTTTACTGAAAGACTTACACCAGCTCATCTTTACCTCAAGCCTACCTTCATTAAGCTGTATCCAACGAATCTACGGACCTTTTGGTTATATGACGATGAACCTGAGCGTTCAATATTCAGCTTATAAAGTTCAGTATTCAGGAATTTGTAGTCTGGACCCTTAATCTTTGGCTCAGTTGGGGATCTTGAACCTAAAAATGCGGGGTCTTCACTCAACAATAAATCGTGTTCCTTAGAGTAGTTATACAAGTTAGAGCCGATAATTGGAGTGTAAAAACTGGGACTATGATGAAAGGGTTTAAGCCTCCGAATCCAATCCATCGTTTCTATTGCTTCATTTTTGGTTTCTGTGGGCAGTCCATACATCACGTTAGCCCAAACTTTAACACCTAAACTTTGGCAGCATTTAACAGCTTCAACGTTCTGCTCAACTGTTGTTCCTTTATTCATAAAATCCAGCAACCGCTGATTGAAGCTTTCCAAACCAATAACTATCATCCAGCAGCCAACATCACGTAGCCGCTTCACCAAATTAGGGCGCCTCACAATAAAATCGGCACGAGACTGAATGGTAAAAGGTCTACCTATATCCTCGTAACTGTCACAAAACTCGGCTACATAGTTGGGATTCAAAGTAAAGCTGTCGTCGTCAATCATCAACATCCTGTAGTCGTAACTGTCAGCAAGAAATTTTATCTCCTTCATCAAATTGCCAACAGACCGCGTTCGGAATTTACCAAAAATCAAGTCTTCTCCAGGCTTACAGAATCCACATTGGAAGGGGCAGCCGCGACCAGAAATCACGTTCACAAAAGGAGTAGGATAAAAAGAATGTTTAGTGCCTAAAATTTTTTCCATATTAAATATGGAACGGTCTTCGATGGGTAAACTGTTAAGGTCAGGGTGCGTGCCCTTGACAATTCGGCTAAACGATTGATTGTTCTCTATCAGCTCAGGAAAGGTTACTTCTCCCTCGCCAACAAGTATATGATCAAAAGATGATTTCTCGGCTACATAATCGGGGCAAATACTGGGATGAGGACCACCAACAACAGATGGAACACCAAGAGTTTTAGCATATTCCGCAATTTTGGCTGCTTCATGAAAGTCTATTGAAGACATGTAAACGCCAAAAAAGTCTGCTTTTGCTAACTTCATTTTTTCATAAACATCGTTCCAGCCACTACATTCACGAAGATCAATCAAATCAACGCTGTGCCCTCTACTCTTTAGCACCGCACTTAAACTCGCTAACCCATGCTGAATGTAAATGCAGCCTTCATTTTTGCCAAGACTGTTAAAGCCACCAAAGCCCCGTATGCTAGGAAAAACTAATGTAACTTTCATACTTTTTTGCATCTCCAAAACCGATTATCATCACAGAATAATCTTGCCCAAGTTTCTCTGAACTTTACGTCCATTCCAACGTAGCCTAGAAAATGATTGCTGATACTTGTCTGCAACCGGACTGTAACCCAAAAACAATGCGTTACAGATTACGTACCGATATGGGATTTTCAGCAACTTCCTAACACTCTGTTCCAGTTCATATTGAGCAAGACTAATCCAGCAATTACTAACCCCATAAGACTCAGCCATAAGGGACATATTCATTGTAGCTGCTGCACTATCCTGCCACACAAGCCGCTCCCAAATTGGCTCAATTTCTTGATTATTCAAAGTTCCTCTTGACTGTAAATCGAAAAGAACTAAAACAAAACAAGGAGGAAAGACGTTATGTGTCCAATCATCCTTGAGTCTACAAAACTTTCTAACAGTTGTCGCATCGTCTATCAAATGTAAACGTACTCTCTGGTCGTTCGCTCCAGACGGGGCGTAGGCTCCAGCTTCCAAAATTTTGCGAATAATCTCAGCTCCAACAGGATGATTTGGATACCAAGACCGGACAGACCTTCTGTTTTTAATGAGTGAAAACAGATATTCCGTGTTTACAGGCTCATTGGTGTAGAACCGTCTCTTCAAATCGTTGCTGAACCAGTTTCTCCATTTGTCCAGAAAACTCATATCTTTCTTTGCGCTGCAGACTTGTTCAAGCGCGTCAGGCACTTCATCAGCACAGGTGACATACTTCACATAACCTACATCATTTAACCATTCCATTACAGTTTCAGTTTTGCCAAGTTTCTGAGGAACCGCTACACATGGTGTACCCGTGATTAAACTGAAGTATACTCCGTGCATACGATCGGTCACAACAGCCCGATATTTCTGGAGGTTGTCTAGAAAATGTTTAAGCGTTAGATTCCGGACTTTGTTTGCAACTAAAAAACGATTAAAATGAAAATCTTTTGTTTCATCAACATACTTACTATACTTTTTGCTTCCTAGAGTTTCAGAATCTGTACGGAACAGCCCTAGAATGCCCTTACGTTTCTGATTTTTCAGGTTTGGTTTCAAAGTTAACGCAAAATCTGGACAAGCCAAAAGCCGAGCCTTGCCGAAGTGTTTCTGTGCGAATCTGTAGCTCTCTAGGTCTCTGCAGCATAAAGTTAAATCTCTGTGACTGTTGTATACCCGCTCTGCGACCTCAACAGCATCTTCGTTGGCAAACCGTAAAGTCTTCGGTAGAATTATCACCTTATTTTGTTTTGCTTCCAAAATCAAACGTTGCCTATTAGCTTCATCACCACCATAACAGTCGCCAACATTTCCGCCATTATGAAACATTAAAAGGTCATTAGGCTCTAAAACAGAAAGAATTTCATCAGGAGAATCACGCAGAGTAAAATCTTTAACGTCAACTCCACGATATTGATCTTTCAGCCACTTCTTTATGGCGATAGTTTGGGCATGATCTCCAATGCTACTTATCCCATCGGGCTGTTCAACCAGCAATATTTTCATTTCGCATTCTTCCTGCATTTCGTGATCTAGTTCATATGTCGCAGGTAAAACCGAAGCACCACCTTTAACCCACGAAAGTACGTCAAACTTACTGACAGTCATTTCATTGGATCCTCCAAAAATCGGATGTAATATAACAGGGATACAAATCAGTCTCTTGGCGTAGATTTCTGGTCAAAGTTTTCTTCAAGCCTTTCCACCATTTTTACTCCCTCAAATCAAGTCGCCTTTCTAAATTAGTGTGTAAAAATTTAGACGTACAATCACTCTGTAGTCTGATTTTACATAAACAGGATGCTTTCTTTTTAGTTTTTTAGAAAAAATACTGTTTTCAACAATGTACCTCTATTAGGCTACAAATATGCTGGCGGTTGCGGGACTGCAGATAGTTTTCTTACTCGTGAAAACAGGAAAAACCATTTTTTCAACAATCATCTGCTATTAGGATACTAATATGGAAATCAGAACAGAAAAGACATATTCAGTTTTAAGAAAGATTTTGAGCGTTGACCCCCAGAGGTCTGGAAGCCACGCTTTCGAAAATAACAGAATGGGGTTATGACTACGGTTTTGTCCGTGTCACGTTTCTACTTCAAGGGCACATACATTGATGATCTGGATGCACCGATACCTGGAGAACCGTGCCTCACTGGCTTGTTTGTGACAGCGAACTCTCCCAAGTAGCAACCGATCATTTCTGGCACTATGTCCACTGGAATGAACTCTTTTCCGTTGTGAACTAGAATAGTGGCACCCACCATTTCTGGGAGGACTATCATGTCGCGGGCATGAGTTTTGGTTGAAGCCTTTTCTCCTTCTTTCTGAACTTTCTTGGCAGTTCTGATGTTTTCCAAGAGTGTCCTCTGTGTCGGGTTGAGTCCCCGCATTAAGCTTCGACGCTGCCGCGACGGAAGCAACTTGATGAACTCGTCCATGGACATGCCTTGCAGTTCCTCAATGCTATGTCCGCGGTAAAAGAATTCTTTTTTCGGCATTTTCTGCTCACTTATTCCCTCTTTTGTATCTGGATTTATTAAACATTTCTAGTTGTTACCTAACAGCAGTCAATTGTTGAATTCAGGCTTTTTGCTCCATTCTAGACTTGTCTTCTTTTAACTCTGCTTCCTGGGCTTCGTGCAGCGATTAAACCAACTTTTCTGCCTGGAGGAGCATTCCTTGAAACTGTTGTACACTTACGTCCACCTTTTCTGCCGCTACCGAACGGGTGACAAGCAGCTATCATGGATCTAGCACAAGTGCGAGGATACAGGTGTCCCTTAGCTTTCATTAGATGAAACTTGGTGCCAGCCTTTAGGAAAGGCTTCTCGGTTCGCCCAGCTCCTGAGATTACACCAACTGTTGCTCGGCAAAGATCATTAATGTATTTTGTTCTTTTTGATGGAAGCTTCACCATTGTTCCCTCAGGTGTGTGCCCCACGACTGTTGCGTATGCTCCGGAGGAACGAGCCATTTTGCCGCCATCTCCAGGAGAAAGCTCAATGTTACAGACCATGGTTCCTTCAGGAACTTTGCCCAAAGGAAGAACGTTTCCTATATCCACAGCGGCTTCGTCGCCGACTTGTGTAGGCTGTCCCTCGTAGACGCCTTCTGGAACTACTGAGTAGTAGGTTGCGCCTGTTTCAAGCTTCACGGCGACCATAGGTGAGCCTCTTCCGGGGTCGTGGACTATGCTTTTGACTTCTCCGTTGATGACTCCCTGTCGTGTGACGGACATTGGAGGATACTTAACTGGGGCAACCCGCTTGTGGCTTGATGCCCTAAAGGTTGAAGTTCCTCTTCCGCGTCTTTGAACTCGAATACGTTTACCCAATGTTACATCTTCCTTTGGAATGTGTAGTCTCTACAGTTGAGACTCCTTTTTAAATACTTTTACTTTTCTTTCTTCTCAGAATACCGTTTTGTTACAAACCAGTAAACCACAAAAATCACAGCAATCACCGCAACAACACCCAACAACACATAATTGAATTGAGTAACCACCTCATCAAACACATCAGGTATCTCCCCATGTTCCCTGTAATGTTGTATGAGCTCGTTGAATGTTACCCCAAAAGAGTTACCTAGAGTGGTGTAAAACAGAGTCCGAGGCAACGTGCCAATTATTGTGGGAATCATGAACTTTTTAATTTTCATCGAAGTCAACCCCGCACTATACGATATGGCATCAAAGGGTATGAAAGGCGCAAATCTTCCCAAAAGAATCGCCCAAGAGCCCCAACGATTAAACCAGTTATCCGCAAAATTGATTCCCCGCTCACCCACTAACTTTATGGCAAGACCCCTGCCACCCTTTTGGGCAATATAGAAGCCAATCAACGCAGCAACAATTGAACCTGCTGCACCGACAAGCCATCCAAAAGGAAAATCAAAAGCTAAGCCTCCAGCAATCAAGATAAGCTCAGAAGGAATAGGGATAGCGATGGCTTGGATAATCATCATGCCAAAGAGTAGGGGAAGTCCTCCGACTTCGAAGGATTCTATTACAAGGATTAGAATGTCGTATATGAGCGTCTCATGAAGAAAAAGAGTTAACGAAACTGCAATTATTAAAATAAAGACGATAATGGGAAAAAGTTTGGAAGAATTTGACATCTTAAACCAAGTTCCTCGTTTTAGAGGATACCTAGTTTGATGGCAATGTCAACGGCTTTGTAGTCGGGATGAAGCCTCACAAAGGCTTTCTTTGTGCCTTCAGCAGTTATGGTGGAATTGACTTTTTCCACAACCACATCGTAAAGCTCCTCAACAGCAGCCTTGATGTCCCGTTTCGTGGCACTTCTGTGGACAACAAAGACAAGCTTGTTTTCTGCCTCAAGCAGGCGGCTTGTAACCTCTGTCATCACAGGGTAACTGATGGTTTTGTATGGGTCCAAATTATTTTCCTCCGAAAACAGTTTCCAATTTCTCGAAAGCTGAATTAGTCCAAACTGTCAATCTTCCCGGGTGAGTGCCTGGCGCCAAAAGTTCAGCGTTAAGGTTTTCAACTGACGCAACCTCCACTCCAGGAAGGTTTCGTGTTGCCTCAGCCACGCCATCGTTATTAGTGATAACCAACAAGGGTCCAACAGCCTGTTTCATCTTTCGTCCCCGCATCTTTCCTTTGCCTGCCCTGATCTTCCTGCTTTCTTTGACGCGGAAGATGTCTGGCCAGACTCCAAGGTTGATGAGGGCTTCCTCGATGTCTTTGGTTCGTTTCAAGCTTTGAATGTCATCTACAACAACCAGCGGAAAATCGGGAACATCATCTACCATGTGTCCCCTAGAAGCCACAGCCTCTTTTGAGCCTGTTGCTGCGATTGCTGAACGTAAAGCTAGTCGCATCTCCTTTTTTGGAAGTTTCTTTTTGATGTTCTTTTTGGATTCAGGGGGATGGGCTGATCTGCCTCCCACTGTTCCTGGCGCGAAGGCGGCGCGTTGTCCCCTTTCCTTCAATCGGGGCACACGAGATATGCCTAAGCCTGCGTGGCGGGACTCTGCTGTGTTCTTTTTTCCAGCCATGGGGTCTC
>PIXS01000137.1 GCA_003096255.1 Candidatus Bathyarchaeum sp.
CTGCCTTAATGTCGGGAATAAGTGAGGAGTCTTTTATTTCGGTTACTTGAATAACGTTTCTGAGGGGCTTGAGGGCAACCCAGTTCTTTTGTGCTGATGGATGAGCGATGTTTTGGGCGTTTCCTGCAAGGATTACTTCAACCTTGAAGCCTAAGCATGTAAGGTAGCGGGCGGCAACAAAGCCGTCTCCTCCGTTTCCTCCTGAACCACAAAAAATTGCTACCCGGGTTTTCTTGGGCTGGAACCGTGCTGCAATCTCTTCTGCAACATTCCTTCCAGCAGTCTCCATAAGCTGCAACAATGAAACTCCAAAATATTCGGCGTTTGTTTCAATGGCGCGCATTACAGGAGTGCTTATTGTCTCAGTTTCCATCGTCTCAAACCCCATAGTATACGTGGAATTAGGGGCTTGGAGTTTATTGCTGTTTCTCTTCACATTCTTCTTGGGCGTCTAACCAACTGAATTTCTTGTGCAAGCCCTTCTGGTAGTACTGTTTCCAGTCATACTCCACTTTTTTGCCCCACTCATAGTAGACGCGGGGGTCAATGTAGCTCTTCAAGGAAGTTGAAAGATTGTAGTCGCGGGTCTCCTTCTGAACATCTATCCTGCGCATCTGTTTATCAACAGCTGTCACATCACGCTGCTTACGTTTCTCCAAGCTTTGCTTCAGCTTTTCCATCCGCTCAGCCTGCTTAACTTTCATGTCCCTGAGGCGATGTTTTTGCTTCGCCACTGCTTCCTGCCTGACTTTAATCCGCTTCTTCAAAGCAGAAACGTCTTTGCCTTGCGCCTCTTTCTCTGCTCGCTCCTGTTTAGATTGTTCCAGCAGTTCCTCAGCAGCTTTTATTCGCTCCTGCTGTTTCACCAGCCGCTCATCATGTTTTTTGTTCCAATCTTTTATTCGTGCCTTGATTTTGTTCTGGGCAACGGTTGCCCGTTTTTTGATAACATTAAGTCGTTCTTTTTTCCTGTCCAAGGACGACTGCCACGTTTTAGAGATTGTACGCTTGTGGTTGCATACTTTGGCGGCTTCAAGATTCGCCATTTTTGCCACGTAATTCTTGACGTATTCTGGAGCTTCTGCTTCAACTGGGGTCTTGTCAAGTTTTGTTTGCACAGCATCAGTGGCGTAGAGAGTGCGGAAAACTTTTGCTGAGAGCCCAGTCATAACTTCGTCCAGAAACTCGCTTACTTGGCTGGAGCCCACACCTTCAAAGAGGTCGGATTTTGAGTTTGAGGAGAATTCTTCAAGGTTCTTGATTACGTTTTCATGGAGTTTTGTGGTGAAAATGTGGGGCACGCTGTCTTTTCCCAAGAAATTGAAGGACACTGTGCCGTCGCCGTTTATTGTGATGTGCTCCTTCCGTAGCGTCGAGGCACCAACGGTGTCGGCTTCATCAGGGTCTTTTTCGTCGCCAACCCTGATTTTCAGCTTGTCAATAAGGTAACAGACGGTTGCAATTTTTCTACGCTTCAGATTCTCTGACTCAAGATTTCGCAGAATGTGCTTCTTAACACGAGGAAGTTTCTGACGGAACTCTAATGCCTTATCAAACTTCTCTATCTCTTTCTGCTGCTTAAAACTGCATGAATCAGAAAACCACACATACTTCTGTTTGCAGCTGAGCTTATCCTGCCAACGGGCAATCCAAATGGCTTCAGGCTCCCACACAATCTCTTTCCAGTTGCCCTCTGGCCGTGGCGCATCATCTGACAAATTAAGTATGACATCTTCTTTGGATGGACCCTCTTTCCAGCTCCCCCGCATCGGATGCTTCCCGCGACCCATAAAGATGGAACTAGGCTCCGCAACATAGTTGGCTAATTCCATTTTTTCGCCATCAACATATGCGTACCCAAATTTCTCTTTGTTTGCTTCTCTAACCTCTTTTCGTTGAGCCGCCAACAGCTTCTTTTCTTCGCGGGGAAGATTCTTTCTGTATTCCCGTTCCTTCTCGACAAGAGAAATTATCGCCGAGAAGTCAACATCTCCGGGCTTAACTGTAATTCCTAGTTTCTTTGAGAAGTCCTTGTGAAAGTTTTTTGCGAACACTTTGTCCTCAACGTATGGTGTTCCAGCCTTTTTTGCCCAAGCGACTGCCATTTCTTCCTGCTCAGTTGTCAGCTTAACCTCTTTGCCTTTTACTTTGACTGTGAGTCCTTTGCCTTCGTACTGGGCTGGAATCAGGACGCCGTTGTGATGAAGCGATTCCATTTTGGTTACTCCGCATGTTTAGTTTCTTTATACGGTGAAAGAGAAAACTTAAAGTTTCTTATTTTCGACTCTACGTTTACCTGCGTAAAGAACAAGATTTAATGCTTTAGCAGGACGTTAATGTTGAATTGCCGAGTTGAACAGTGGACATGGATGCCCTACAGAAGATACGAAGTGTAGCTGATTACCAGTTTGGAAAAAACACAGGAAAGAAACTGTTTCCTGACACAACTAGAATTGTGTACTCAAAGAACACAGGAAAAATACGCCACATACACCTAAAAGAGGAGCTGCTTGCCACCCTCAGACCCACAACAGGGCTCCTAATTTTGACTGTTGCAGGAGCCAAACGTCTGATACAGGAAGTTAATCCTCCGAGCTGCTGGGTTAAAGTCGATGACGACGCTGAACCATTTGTTATGAAGGGAAGAAGCGCCTTTGCCAAACATGTGATAGACGCTGACCCAGAGATAAGACCCAACATGGAAGTCATAGTTATCAACAGAAAAAGTAAGGTTTTGGCTGTTGGCAGAGCATTACTTTCTGGAACTGAAATGAAGCCGTTCAGCAGGGGAATGGCTGTGCGGGTTCGCCGAGGCGTGGCAGAAAAAAGTTAAGAACCCCCTTGAGGGAGTATAGGAAAGGGAACGGAAATGCGGAAAAGAATGAATCCAAGAAATACGAAAAGGATGATGCAGCGCATGGGCATGAACATGGCAGAAATGCCCGACGTCCAGGAAGTCATTTTTAAAACAAGCGACAAAGAAATCGTGGTAGAAAACGCTCAGGTTGCAGTCCTTGAGATGCAGGGACAAAAAATCTTTCAAGTCACAGGACAAGTAAATGAGCGGGCTCTGGAGACTGAAGCGGCTGCGTTGACTATTCCTGAAGAGGATGTGCAGCTTGTTGCGGACCAGACAGGAAAAAGTTTAGAAGACGCTCAACGAGCCCTAGAATCAAGCGACGGAGACCTAGCTAAGGCAATTCTTCTTCTGCAGACAGGCGGCTAAACTAGTACTGGATGCCCTCTGTGGTCACCGTTTCGTCTAGATGCTTGATGTCTTTCACTTCGTTAACGAAATCAGCCCTGTCTATGAGCTTTTTGGCCGCGTATCTTCCAGTTAAAACAACGTCAGTCTCTTCTGGTATGCTGTCTAGAAACTCTAGGACTTCGTCTATGTCTAGCATGTGGCAGTGGAGAGCCAAGTTTATTTCGTCCAGAACCAGCAGATGAGGCTTCTTCTCTTTTACAACTTTTTTGGCGAATTCCAGTCCCTTTTTGGTGAGTTTTTTGTCTTCTTCGCCGAGGTTATCTAGTCCTATCCAGCCTTCTCTGCCGAACAGGTAGATTTCGTAGTATGGCTTGAGCTTCTCCCGTATCTTGTATTCGCCTGTGTTTTTCCACCACTTCAAAAACTGGATAATCACAACTTTGCGTTTGTGTCCCACAGTCCTGAGGGCTAAACCTAAGGCGTTTACTGTTTTTCCGCCTCCAGTTCCCGTGTACAGGTAAACATAACCCATCATTATCCCCCTCATGCCTTAGATGTCTCTGGAGAATACAAGCGGGAGCAGCCAATTATGGTTTACTGTCATGTCTGGAAGTGATTGTTGAGAAAGTTTTTACAACTGTTTAGCAGTATATTTGTCATTAACGTTTCTGGGGAAAAACGGGAATGAAACTAAAGATAGAGGTTTTTGCGGATGAGTGGGGTCCAGAGAAGATACTGCAGGTCTATGACACTGAAACGGGGATGCGGGGTGTTCTGGTCATAGATAACACAACTGTGGGTCCAGGAAAGGGCGGAATAAGAATGCTGCCAACTGTGTCAACAGAGGAGATTTTCAGGTTAGCACGGGTAATGACTTGGAAGTGTGCCCTAGCAAAAATCCCCTTTGGAGGAGCCAAATCAGGCATAATCGCTGACCCAAAAAAGATGACAAAAAAGAAGAAGATGGAAACCATCAAAGCGTTCTCTCGAGCCCTCAAACGGGTTTGTCCAAGCCTGTACGTTGCTGCCCCAGACATCAACACTGGAGAAGAAGAGATGGCTGTTTTCGCCAAAGAGAACGGCTCCATGAAGTCTGCCACAGGAAAACCAGCCCACCTATGCGTCAAGCCTGAAGTAAAATGCGGTATCCCCCACGAGTATGGCTCCACAGCCTTGGGGGTGGTGCAATCTGCTTTTACTGCAGCAAACTACATAGACAACCTAGACATCGACAAAGCCACAGCCGCCATAGAAGGCTTCGGAAACGTCGGCTCCTTCGTCGTCGAGTACCTGACGCAGATTGACGTGAAAGTTGTTGCCGTTTCAGACTCTAAGGGCTGCATCTACAATCCTGAAGGGTTAAATTATGAGAAGTTGCTGGATGTCAAAACAGAAACGGGTTCTGTTATAAATTATGGTCCAGGCAAAGTGCTTGAGAACAAGGAGCTTTTTGCGTTGCCCGTAGACATTCTTGTTCCTGCTGCCCTTCCGGACGTTATTAGAGCAGATAACGTTGAGAGTGTTAAGGCAAAACTGGTTGTTGAGGCTGCTAACCTTCCTATACGCCCAGAAACAGAGAAGGTTTTAGCGGAGAGGGGCGTGTTTGTTGTTCCCGACATTTTGGCGAATGCGGGGGGAGTGATTTCTTCTTATGCCGAGTATCGGGGTTATAATCCTAAGCGGATGCTGGAGCTTGTTCAAAGAAAAATCCGCCAGAACACGGTAAAGGTGATAGAAACGGCCCTAAACAACGACATCACTCTTAGAGAGGCGGCAATGAACATAGCAAAAGAAAGAATACAGAAAGCAAACAACCGCTGAAGTGAATGAAAAGGGCTATATTGCCTAGTTCAGTGTTTGTTAATTGTTTGTGGCTGAGGGGATGTGTTGTTTAGTGTCTTTTAGTGAGATTAGGTTGGGGCCTATAGGTTTTGTTAGAACAGAGGCTGTGGGTAAGGAAGTTAGAGACAAGAAAGTTGTTTCGCAGATTGTTTTTCGTGAAGAATATACGGAGGCTTTGGAGGGTGTTGAAGAGTTTTCTCATCTGTTTGTTCTTTTCTGGCTCCACGAAATTTCTGATGAGGACCGAAAAGTAATGAAGGTTCATCCCCGTGGAAGAGCAGACATGCCTTTGCTGGGAAGTTTCGCAACAAGGACGCCTTACCGTCCTAATCCAATCGGGCTCACGCGGGTTAAACTGCTGAAAATTGAAGGAAACGTTGTTACGGTTCAGGGCTTAGACGCCTATGACGGCACGCCAGTGCTTGACATCAAACCCTTCGACAGCTGGGACACAACAGAAGACTTCAAGGTCCCAGAATGGTGGAAAAAACTAGACAAATAAAGAAAAATGAGAAAAAAATAGCCCTGAGCTATTCTGCTGCATTTATTTTCTTGGCAAACGCTTGTCCATACTCGAAGCATTTCTGCAGTTCAGCCTTGTCAGGAACCCACTTAATTGTCATTGCAGGCGCCACAAGCTCCATTCCCGCACTCTTCAGACTCTTTTCTATGGCAGCGGTTGCTCCTCCACCCCATCCGTATGAGCCGAAGGCGGCGGCAATCTTGTTCTTTGGTCGTAAGCCCTCCATCTCCCGTAGAAACGGAGAAACAGTCGGTAGTACACCGTTGTTTATGGTTGCGGAGCCAAGAAGTAGCCCTTTTGTTTCCAGTAGTTCTCCGATGATGTCACCTTCGTCGCTACAGGGCAACCTATACAGTTTTGCTTCGATGCCTTCGCTGTTGATGCCGTCAAGCATTGCTTTTGCCATCTTTTCTGTGCTCGCCCACATGGTGTCGTAGACGATTAGGACTTTCTTGTCTGCTTCTCCGCTTGCCCACTTCAGGTAGGCTTTGACGATCTTCATGGGGTCTTTTCGCCAGATTACACCGTGACTTGGGGCAATCATGTCAATCTTTATGCCCAGCTTCTGGACTTCTTCAAGCTTACGTAACACAACAGAGCTGTAAAGCCACAAAATATTCGCGTAATACTTCCCTGCCTCACACATCAGAATGTCCTGGTCTACTTCATCATCGAACCGCTTTGAGGATGCCAAGTGCTGACCAAAACCATCGTTAGACAACAGCAACGCATCCTTCTCTATGTAAGTGAACATGGTGTCAGGCCAATGAAGCATACGCGCCTCAAGAAACGTTAACTTTCGTTCACCCAAACTCAAGGTGTCTCCCGTTTTCACAGTCTGAAACTTCCAGTCACCAAAATAGTGCTTCTCCAGACCCGCCTTACAGTTAGCTGTGCCCACTATAGTTGCGTTGGGTGCAAGCTTCAGAATCTCTTTGATGGAACCAGAGTGGTCTGACTCAACATGGTTGGCTATGATGTAGTCTATCTTGGAGGGGTCGATTACTTCTTTGATTTTTTCAATCATTTCTTTTGCGAAACTGTGCTCAACAGTATCAACCAAAGCAACTTTTTTGTCTACAATCAGGTACGCGTTGTAGGTGGTTCC
>PIXS01000138.1 GCA_003096255.1 Candidatus Bathyarchaeum sp.
AGGATGCTCATGTTTGTGTCGTAGACTGTGAGATTGAACCATAGGCTCACAGGTAACAAAGATTGAACAGTGTTCCTCAGGGAGGTCCAGTTGCTGTCTTGTATCAGGTTGGAGAGTCTTCCGTTGCTGTCTAATGCTACGAGAGTTTGTGTTGCAGCTGAATAGAGAGTGGTGTAGTTTGTTTGTTCAGCTCCATCTTGAGATGGAATCAGAGCAATAGTCGACAGTATCAGAAGGGATGCAAAGAAAGCTTCTATGGTGCGTATCTGCCCCTTCTTGTTTTTTATGAGATTCAGTGGCTTGGACCTCCACACTGCACATTCATTCGATAGAACGTCCTGTCTATTGTCACCAGGTAATTGAAGGAGAAGCATTCCGTGTTTTCGAAGTTTGCACCTATTTCCAGAGGAACCTGAGGATAAGTAACCCATTCAATAAAGAATGTTGAACCGTTCCATCCTGTTACAGCCAAAACCTTTGGGCTTGAATCCAAAAACTCTGGAACAGCATAGGTCTCATTTGAAACTGAAGACAAAGTTGATTCATAACCGTACGAAAACTGGTACCCGTCTTCGAGGGAGACTCCAGAAAAGTTTGGGTCTGCAAGCAGAGTGCTGTTAAGGGGGCTAAGGCTAAGAAACGTGTTGTTTGGTGAAGGCTCTGAAGACAGGTGACCGAAAGCGTAGGCTCCTTGGGCGGTTAATCTATCATCGTAGGCTGTTCTTGCAAAAACTATGAGTAAAGCTGTCCCGTTGGATGAATCAGGAATCTCTATGTCAACAACTGCTTCGCCGCTACCTGAAGTGCTAGAGACTGTGCTGTTAAGATAGTTGTTTGCAATTATGTAACACTGTAGGCTCGCAGCTACAGGAGCTTGGTCGCGACTAACAGAAACGTTAAAGGAATATGTAGTTGACTCCGCCAAGCTCTCATTCGAACTCAAGGCAATAGAAACGTCCAATATCTGCGAAAAAGTGATTCGAAAGGCAACTTTTTCCAGCCTCAAGGCTTGCAGAACCTGCAAATAGTTTAGAGCATAAGCGTTTGAGCTGTTAAGCCTAGACACCTTATCCCGACCAAGGGCGTAACTGAATGAGCCGTCCTCAGCTAAACCGAAGGCGTCAGGAGCGGCAGTTTGGTTTTGACCCCAGTCACCGGGACTGCCAGAGTTTACTAGCATGTGGTCAACTATTTTCTGCAGATATGCCTCCTCGTTCAAATCATGCATGCCGCCTATGTAGGGCGCAACTATCATTGTGGTCGCAACCATGGACACAACCACCACGGCGACTATGAGAGTGCAAGCAAAGAATGTGTCAATCGAACTCGCTGGCATCGCAGAAACACCTCACAGCTCTAGGTGGGAGGAGCCACATCAAAGATTCCAACCATAAAGTTCTGGGAAACAATAAGCGACACGTATGCCGTCACTGCTAGGAGAGCAGCATACTTTAGTCCAGATGCAAAGTTTCCTTCACTGATTTTTCCCATGAAGAACCCTGAAATCCAGCATTGAAAGATTATCCCCAGAGAAAAGACTCCAATCTGTCCTGAGATTTCTGTGGACATGACCTCGAAGAGGCTTGGAGTGGCAAATTTTGTCAGGATATACATGGTCATGGTGACTATGGTTGTTGTTAGGGCAATGAGGACGCTCCACACAAAAGCCAAAATAACGTATGGTTTGAGCAACGCCCGTGTGTTAACCTGAATTTCATACTCCTTCTCGCTGTACTCTGACAGCAACTCCAGAGCACCCACAGCGCCCCCACCAACCTCAATGGTCTCAACCATCATCATGAAATTCACAAGAACTGGCCAGCTGTTGACTTTCTGCTTGAAGTTATCAAATATGTCCTTCAGGGACACTCCCCACTCGATTTGGCTGCGAATTAAGCCTAAATATTGGGAGAAGCGCCCATAGTCCCTACGTTTTGTGGCGTGAATTATGCTCTTTTCAGGAGAGATTCCAGTTTTTTGGGATTCTGTTATGTCTCTCAGGAAACTGGGCAACGATTTTTCTGCATTGTAGTTTATCCTCGCGATTCTTTGGTATTCGATGGCACCAGGCACAACACCTATTGTGAGACAGACAGTCAACAGAAGAGGCAAACCAATGGCGTCACCTAATGCTGGAATAAAAAAGGATGAACCAAACACGCCGACGCATGCAGCCAACGAAATCATGGTTTTTTTGTAGACTGGCTTCAGGTCAATGAGTGTGCTTTTCTGGAGGTTGTGGGCAATTAGCATGAATACGATGGAAACAAAGGGCATTAAAACGAATATGGCAAGGTAAGCTATGATTGGCGATGTGGGTATGCTTATTCCAGCCATGAGTTCCATTGAAGCTGTTGAAGAAAGCAGAACATACAGAATGTAAACACAGAGAACTACAATCAGCATAACCGAGTAGCCTTCAACCAGCGTAGCAATTTTTTCTGTGGAACGTGTCATGGCTTTGTTTCTTAACTCGAAGATTGTCCTAAGTTTGCTTCGCATGTAGTCGCTTACTTTGCCTCCACTTTTGATGGATGAAATGAATCCTCCAAGAAAATCTCTGTACATTTTTGAACCCGTTTTTTCAGACAGATCATACATCGCTGTTAAGGGGTCCTTTCCCAAGACCTCCACGTGCCGAACAATCTCTTCCGCTTCCTTCTTGAATCGGGGCAGAAGAGTTGCCTTCCGCAGCCTTTTCCAGCTTTCATACAGAGAGACACCGCTAGTAGACATCAAAGCAAAGAGCATAACCACAAAGGGCAGTTCCCTTTCTATCTCGTCCTTTTCTTCGCTGGTTGACTTAGCTATCTTGCCAATGAGGTCACCAACAAAACCCTTTGACTCAGGCATCTCAGGTTATCCATCCTGCATCTGTTTCAATGAATTCCTCTGCAACCAAGTTCGAGTTCTTGCTGTAACGGCTCAAGACAACGCTCACACTTCGGAAATCGCGTATGCCGCGCTCAACCATACCTGACAGTATCTGCTTCCGTCTTTCTAGCTCCTCAAAGAGCACTTTTTTGGGAACATCCAAGTCCTTGGCAATACGTGCCAGAAGATAGCTTCCTTCAAGATCATTCTGGAAACTGTCCAGTGACGGATTCCATCTAAAGACGTCATGAAGGGAGTCGGCATCCTTTATTTCAGCGATACGTGCAAACTTTCGGCTCGCAAACCTTTTTTCGGTTTCCGCAAAGGTAGAAGCTTTTATGCGCTTGGCAATTATCATGCAGTTCATCAGCGGCAAGATTGAAGAGGGAATGTTCATTGGTGGCTGGGTTAACCGTTTGAGGGTGGTTTCTACATCGTCGGCGTGTATTGTACAGAGACCACCGTGACCAGTTGCGAGAGCTTGAAACAGCACATAAGCTTCTTCACCTCTGATTTCGCCTACCAGAATCATGTCTGGACGATGCCTGACAGCAGATTTGATTAAGTCATAAAGAGTGATTTCTCCTTGCTTCTCAGTGCCGAATCCTGGTCGTGCAATGGTTGATGTCCAGTTTTCGTGTGTTAAGTTGATTTCTGTAACTTCTTCAACTGAAATCATTTTGTATTCTGGATTAGTCAAACAAGCAACAGCGTTTAGGGCAGTTGTCTTTCCAGCTCCTGTGGCTCCAGCAATCATAATTGACATCTTGTAGTCCATCAAGAGCCAGAGGTAAGCAGCTATTGTTTCGTCGATGGTTTCGTTGTCTATCAAATCAATTATTGTGAGGGGGTCTTCCCTGAACTTTCGTATAGTGAAGCTTGTTCCAGCTGGAGTTGTTTCCCTGCCAAAGGAAACTGCAAGCCTGTGCTTCTTCGGTAGAGTCAAATCAACGATGGGGTAGGCTATGCTGACGTGTTTGCCTGCTCTGTTGACTACCTTCATGACAAAGTCGTCTAGTTCTTCTGCTTCAGGGTAAATGACGTTCGTTTTTATGTTTTCAAATTTTCTGTGCCACAGGTAAATCGGCTTGTTAACTCCTGTGCAGCTTATGTCTTCAACATAAGGGTCATACATGAAGGGGTCAATCTTGCCGTAGCCTACCATATCCCTTTCAAGATAGTACCTGATTTTACGAACACCTATGTCGTTGATTCCTCCAAGGATTTTCTGCTGTTTCTTCAAAATTTCAGGAACCTGCTTGTTGAAGGAGTCAACCAGAGTTTCTTCAGGCTCAGGAGCCTTTAACTCGTATCCCAGAATGTTCTTCAGACGCTTGTAGGCTTCTCTTTCCTCCTTTGCCAAAGTCAGCTCGTCAACAACATAGATGTATTCTGCAGTTTCCAAGTTCTGAGCAATACAAGCGTACGCAAAGGGAGGATTCAAAGAGTAGGACTCTAGCTCTCGGCAGCCTTCAGGCACTCCCCTGCGGAAAAGCCCTAGCTCACCAATCAAATCTTCTGCCGACAGCATTCCTATTTCTTTAGATCCTTTTTTGCTTTTCTTCTTTTTTCCACCGACCATTATCCTGACACCTCTGAAATGTTCAAAACCGTTAAAGTTCCCTGAACCTGACACTCCAGTTCCGCAAAACCGTAACCGCTGGTGTACAATCCTGAGGCGGTGACGGGTCCAGGCACAAATACGGTGAGGAACGCTTGAACTGGATTGGTTCCAAAGCCTCCTTCAACCCAAGCACTTGAAGAGTCGTTTCTGAATTGTATCCAGTATCGTTTTTCGCCGACACGATAAGGCAGGGGCAATCTAACAGTTATTGTCGAGTTGTTGGCTGTGGATGTTGAGATAAGCTCGCAGCTTTCCGCAGCCACATACTCTAACAAATTATTGAGTTGCTCTACTTCCACATCCTGCTTCATGGAGACGGCGTAGACACTGAATGTAGCAATCAGCAGTGCACTAACTACGGTTAGGGCAAAAAAAGTGTATACATAACCAGGAATTATCGAAGGCAATTCTTTACCTCACCCATCTTTCAATTTTTGCGTTGCACACAACCAATTCGATGTTGATTACTGCACCATTTTCGTTGCTTGAGATGGGAACAGAGACCTGAGCTTGACGGTTACTCAAAGTTACTTGGGCAGTCAGGGACTCGGGTTGATAGGAAATGTTGTAGCTGCTTACGCTGGTTGTGGTGTTCACGCAGGAAATTTTTAGCGGAATCTTTCCCATCAAATGAATGTTCTGGGAGGAATTGAGATTCACAACGTATATGCGGACGTTGTTGACAGGTTTGCCGTTTTCAGTTCCTGCTGTAGATACGGAAACTATGGGGCGGTAACGAAGAACAATTTCGGGGTGCTCTTCACCGCTTTCTATGTAGAGTTGTGTCATTACGGCTCCGCTTTTGTTTTCGACAACTTGGCTGGTGCCCTTCAAATAGAGTCCAGTGTCAGATGACTCAGAGTAAGGTAACTCATAGACTAATCCACCAACTGAGGAGTTGAAAACGACTTCATAGAATGTGCCGTCTGTAACGTTTATGGTTAACAGGTTAGCGGAAGGTTCGGTTTTTAGTGTTCCGCTGCAGTCTCCGAATTCAAGGGTTTTAGAGGAACCTGGTTGCCAAACAACATACTTGATGTTATCTTCCAGAGTGTCCATGTTTTGTTTTGCAGACGAAACTTTGAGGATTTGGCTGTTAACGTTGACTTTGGAAACTGCAAAGTAGTACGTTAATGAGATTACGACAGATAGGGAGGCGAACAGTATCATAAAGGTCATTGGCAGAGCTAGAGCCTTCTTTGATGCACGAAATCTCTTAGCATTCACTTTAAGACGTTGAGGAATCATCTTTTTCTTTCCCAGCAGTTGAAATGTGGGTTTAGATGATTTGGTCTTGCTGATTGCCATTAGTGGGTTTGTTCCTCCTCTGTGTGAATTTGTTGTGTGAAGGAGCATGTCGTGTTTCAAAGAATAAGATGATTTGTACGTAGATTACAAATACACATGCCTAATACTGAGCATAGCAAAAAAAGAGAGAGATTGGATGTTGCCATCCAATAGGACATTTTAACTTGTGGCTTGAACGTTGCATTCTTTGTAATACATTGCCTGCGATGTATGAACAGTCATACCGACTGTCAAACCGATGTCGTTCACAGAGATGCTGTCTGGGCTGTCAACGTAGATTATGATAGAGTATCCTGAGCGCAATGTAACGTCGTCGCTAGCTTGTGTGAATGTCATTTCGACACCTATGGTGATGTTTCCGCCATCACTTAGGGTTGCGTTGTATGGTAAGTCAGCTGAGATAGATTCTGTAGTTTCCGAATAGAACACATTTGTCCAAGCGGATTCCTGTCCTCGGACGCTTATCTTGTCAATAACAAGGTCTCTACCACCAGTGTTAATCATCAAGAAAGCTGCCTGAGAACTAGAAGATCCGTCGTGCCATACGTGTTGTTTTGATAGGTGCACTGCTTCTTCTTGTACTCGTGTGCTAGTGACGTTGATAGCGAAGTAGCTGACTACTCCAGCGAGCAGAACTGAAACTACTAGTATGATCAGCGTTGTAACTACTGTGCTCAAAGCCAGTCGATTTCTTCGAAAGTCCCTCATTTTTATATCTCCAACACCTCGTAATCCAAAAAAATGATATGAAAATTTGTGTGTCTAACAAAACTACACATAGAAAACTAACATGAATTAACCATGAAAATAGGGGTCCCCAAAAAAAGGTGGGGAAGATGTTAAGTTACTGCTTGGACGTTAGACTCCCTGTAATACATTGCTTGGGCAGTGAATATTTCTATAGATACAGTTAGACCGATGTCATTGATTGAGATGCTGTCTGGGTTCTCGATGTAGATTAGCATTGTCCAACCAGATCGCAGGATCAAGTCGTCTTGGGCCACCACGAAACCGTAGTCAGCTTCATCTATCGTGACGTTAGTTTCTGTACCGTCTCTTGCGAATTCAGGCACGTAATCTAAGTCGTCTGATATAGTTTCAGTTGTTCTAACGTAGTTAACGAATTTATTTGTGGTTGAAGAGTTCCATTCGCATTCCTGACCTCGGACGCTTATCTTGTCGATAACTATGTCTCTACCACCCGCGTTGATTATCATCAAGCTGGCAAGAGCCCTGCTGCTTCCATTGTGCCATACGTGATGCTTGGTTATGTGCAAGCTCTCTTCCTGAACTCGTGTGCTGGTGACGTTGATAGCGAAGTAGCTGACTACTCCAGCGAGCAGAACTGAAATTACCAGTATGATCAGCGTTGTAACTACTGTGCTCAGAGCCAAACGATTTTGCAGAATTCTTCTCATAAACTTCCCACCTCCTTATTTGATTTGGATTTGCTTTGGAAGTGGGTGGAGAGGGAGATTTGTATGAGGGACTCTATTGCGAAGAGGCTGCTTAAGAAAGCAAGAACAAGCATTTTTTTATGGAGATTTGTTTGTTCTTTATTTTGAGGCATTTCTGCTATCCACCCACTTTTTCGACAAACAATAGATAGATGCCCTCAAATAAGAGTATTATGTCGTATGATTCAATATTCGTCTTGCTGTTTAGCACCTCAAAAGAACGCTACAACTTTTGCATAAATAGAAAAAATCAGGCTCTGAATTCAAAAAAGAGAATCCACAACATAAAAACAGAGCTAGCATCCAAAAACTAACTCAACAAACGAAGGCATCCACACTTAGTGTAACATAGTGTATCAAGGTACCTACATGTAGCATGCATTGACACACATGGTTAAATAATTTCTAATTCGCAAAAAATTGGACATTACCGTTCATCAGACTAGTCACACAACAATGAGCCAGTAGGAGAAATGAAACTTGTCTTTAGATATGGAACAATACAAGGAAGCTTTCATAGAAGAAGCTAGAGAGCACATAGAGACGCTAACTCAGTCGTTGCTAACTTTGGAGAAGGACCCGAAAAACACAGACGCCCTCAACAACATCTTCAGATCAGCCCACACGCTAAAAGGCTCCTCTGGAATGATGGGGTTCAAAGACCTCCAGGACTTGGCTCACTCAATGGAAGACATTTTTGACAACTTACGAAAGGGAGGACAAGTTTCAAGCGACCTCATCGACGTTTTGCTCGAATGCATTGACGCCTTGACAACAAGGTTAGAGAGCATTCAAAACGGAACAGATGAAAAACTTGAAACCGCACACTTTGTGGAAAAACTACACAAGTTTACCCAAAAAACGCAAGGTACAACTCCGAAACGTAAAGAAGCTGTAGCCCAAGAAAGTTCGTCTAAAGAAGCTGACATAGTAAATTTGAGCGAAAAAGAGAAGAAAAAAGTCAAGAAAGCATTGAAGGCAGGCAAGAAATGTTTTCTGCTTACTGCCAAGTTCAGTGACGACTGTGCTTTCAAGTCGTTGAGAGCGAACATGGTGTTAGAGAATCTTGGAAAGGCAGGCAAGACAGTGAAGACTGTGCCGAGGATTGATGATGAGGCTGGGGAGGATATTGGGTCTGAGTTCAGGATTGTTTTCTTAACAAAAGCAGACAAAACTAGGATTCAGGAGTGTACTAAGTCGGTTTGTGAAATAGACCATATCAAGGTTGAGCTCTTTGATGTGGATTCGTCTAAGGGCGAAAAGGCTGTAAAGAAGGTTGTGGCTGCACAAAAGGTTGAAGCGGTGGGCAAGTCCAAGCCTACAGTTGATGCTAAGACGGCTCAAACAGTTAGGGTGCATTTTGAGCAATTGGATGAGTTGATGAATTTGACTGGGGAGCTTGTGATAAACAAGATTGCGTTGCTTCAAACTACTTCTGAACTGAAGAATGATTCTGTGAGGCGTGTCACACAGAACATTGACAGGCTTACTACAGACCTTCAGGACTTAGCTATGCAGATTAGGATGGTTCCGGTTAGCCAGATATTTGATAGGTTTCCTAGGCTTGTAAGGGATTTGGCAAGGAAGAGTGGGAAGAGAATTAATCTTGATGTTAAGGGAAGAGAAATTGAAGTTGATAGAACGGTTTTGGATGAAATTGGTCAGCCTCTTATTCACATAATTAGGAACAGTATTGATCATGGTATAGAGTTGCCTGAGGAAAGAAAGAATTGTGGCAAGGAGCCTACTGGAACAATTCGGTTGATTGCGAAGCGTGAGGGAGAGCATGTTATTATTGAGGTGTCGGATGATGGTGCGGGTATTGATCCGGAGAAGGTTAAGAATTCTGCGATGAAGAAGGGTTTTCTCAAGGAGGATGAGGCTGAGAAGATGAGTGGTGAGCAGCTTACGAACCTGATTTTTTTGCCTGGGATGTCTACTTCTAAGACTATTACTGAGACGAGTGGTAGAGGTGTGGGGATGGATGTTGTGAAGACTAAGACTGCTGCTCTTGGGGGTTCGGTGAATATGGAGACTCATGTTGGTGTGGGGACAAGGATATGTCTTAGGTTGCCGCCGACGTTGGCGATTGTTACGGCTCTTCTTATCAAGGACTCGGAGCAAACGTTTGCGATTCCTACGAGCATTGTGTCTGAGATAGTTCGGGTGAACAGCAACACTGTGAAGTCCCTTGGAGATTTCAGGGCGATAGTGGTGCGTGAGCGTGTGCTTCCTCTTCTTCATTTGCATGAGTTGCTTAAGGTTAAGGGAGATGAGGAGCCGGAGTGTCTTGAGGTTTTGGTGACGCATGGTAACGGTGAAGATGGAAAGGTGGCTCTTGTAGTGGACTCGGTTATTGGTCAAGAGGAGATAATGATTAAGCCTCTGACCGAAACTATGATGAACGCCAAAGGATACAGCGGCTTCACCATCCTCGGAAACGGCCAAGTAATCCCAGTTCTAGACCTCTCCTACTTCATCAACAAAGAAAACAACACAAAAACAGAAACATAACAGCAGCAGGGTTAAAATTTAATCCTCAAACTCAAAGTATCTGTAAGAAGATTATGACGTAATAGTTGTCAAAGCTTTTGTATAACGTCAATGCATTCCTTAGATTAAGTCATTATTCACTTAGGGGGAGGTGATAAAATGAGTGAAAGCACAGGGGGAATTTCAGTAAGGATGCTTATTGCTGGCGTAATTGTGGCAATTCTGGTTTCCAGTGCTCTTTCTACGGTAGTTGTTTCTCTGTTGCGTGTTGCCCCACAGGGAGAGACTACAGGCTACTACTCAATTCCAGGATCAGCATTTGTTCCACGATACAGCACGCAAGACAGTGAGATTGCCTATTCCCTCCGAAATAGGGATACTGTTGACATCGCCTTCTATGCGCCAATTCAGCTCCCCCAAGGAGCGGTCATCACAAATGTTACATCCAATTGGTATGATGGATATGCAAGCGAGGATATATACTGCCAGAT
>PIXS01000139.1 GCA_003096255.1 Candidatus Bathyarchaeum sp.
AATTTCTCTTTTATAGTTAACTTTGCTTTCATTTACCCTAAGTTATGGTGTACACTCAACAGAACACAGTAAAGCTCTTAAATGTTGTACGATAAAATTCGCGCTATTATGGCTTCGAACGATGTTGCTTCTCCCCAAGCTCAGGGGGTACCCATAGTTCTTACTGGCTCAGCCACAGACATGAGCGACTTCAAACTTAGTCCCTTCAGAGCATTCACTGGAGGATTCCCCACAGCCATTATTCCAAGATTCCTCCTCAGAAGATACTGGTACCCACGAGTACCAAAAGAAGAAGACGGCACAGCCAGATTTGCACCCTACGGAATGCGAAAAATCGAAGCTGCCCTGACAAGAGAATTTGGCGAACAAATAGTAGCGGTTGTGCATCCATACAATCTGGAAAACTTTGTGGGACCAGCAACGAAAGTTATCGGAGTATCGTCCATGGAGCCAGCTGGAACAGGCTTTGTCAGCCGAACCTACACATCTCTTGTGGGCTTCGGAGGAGAACCTGTGGCTGCAGCAGAATTCAGAGACCTAATCACAAAGCCAATTCTAAGAAAGTGGGATGCAAAGATAATTCTTGGCGGCTCAGGGGCATGGCAGATTCACAGGGCAAAGCTGCAGAAAGAATATGGAATAGACTGCATCGTCATGGGTGAAGGCGAAAAAACTGCTTTAGAGATTTTCCGAAAGGCTCTCAACGGCAAAGAGCTTCCAAAAGTTGTTGAGACAGAGCCTCCAGAACCGAAGCAGATTTGTCGAATCGTGAACCCGTCACTTTTTGGCACTGTGGAGATTACGCGGGGTTGTGGTCGCGGCTGCAAGTTCTGCTCGCCTATGATGAGGGGACGTTACTCCTTCCCGTTAGAGCATATCATGAAAGAGGTCAAATTGAATGCAAAAAACGGTACAAGAATGATAATTTTGGCGAGCGAAGACATCTTCCTGTACCGATGTGACAACAAGTTTCTGCCAAACCATGAAGCAATCGTCAAGTTAATCAAATCAATCGCCGCTGTCCCTGGAGTAGAGTTCATTCAGCCAGCTCATGCAGCTTTAGCGCCTATTGTCTATGACCCAGGAATAGTTGAAGAGATTGGACCTGTTCTCTACGAAAAAGCGTATTGGGTCACGAATAACACGCGTCACAGCTCAGTTGAGGTCGGAATGGAAACTGGAAGCGTCAGGCTCATGAAAAAGTACATGCCAGGCAAGATGCTTCCTTACCAACCTGAAGAATGGCATGATGTTGTGACAAAGTCAGTTGAAATCATGAACGAGAACCACATCTGGCCGTTGGCAACATTGATTGTTGGTTTGCCTGGAGAAACTGATAAGGACACGATTGAGACCCTTGAACTGCTGGACAAGCTGAAACACAACAGACTGTTCTATGTGCCTTTACTGTTCACTTCAGAAGACGACTGCATTCTCAGAAAAGCGCAGCACATGGACCTGAAACATTTAACGCCACTCCAATGGGAACTCCTAGCCACATGCTGGAGACACAATCTCAAACTTTTCGCACCTGAGAATACCCAGTGGCCAACAAAATTTCTGACATTGCTCTTATATGTGCTCTATTACAGATGGAAACATGGAAGAAAGGCGTTACGTCCACTAATGAAGCTCGCAGGAATGACCATCGATTATCCATAGGCGTAGGAACGGATTGTAACCAAGACTCGAAACATGTAATTGAAAAATGCTAGATGACTTACATATTTCGCGTGTGGAAAGCTTATAAGCTCAGCACCGTCTAAAAATTTGAAAATGTCTCATTTATCAAAACGAAGTGTTATCACATGCATGATTGTATTCTTGATTTGTCTCTCAATAATAACTATGCAAGTTTTTGCTCGTCCAATAGAACAGGAAGCCAGTCGCAGACAGTCGATGCGGAGCTATACTTCAGAGAACGTGCCGAGACAGCAGTTGCTAGAAGTATTATGGGCAGCTTATGGTCAAACAAGCGGAAGAGGTAACGTTCCCAGAATAGGCACCGCTTACTCGCTAGTATTGTTCACGGTCAACGGAACAGGCAGTTACAGGTATGTTCCTGAAAGCAATTCACTAGTTGTACATGACTTAACAGTGAACAAAGAGAGCATACGCTCATACGACCAAGATTGGCCTAGCAACGCAAAAGAGGTTTTAGTAATAGTCTGGGACCAAAACAAACTGAGTAACCACTATTTTGCCTGTGCAGAAGCGGGCTGCCTTGCTCAGAACGTGCATTTGGCGGCTTCGTCTCAAGATTTAGGAACGTGTGTTGTTGGCACCATAAACTCTGGAGGCTTACGCAGCGTTCTAGGATTGCCCAGCACACAAACTCCTTTGCTGGTAATGCCCTTAAGCTATCCCACAAGCTCGTATGCGGCAGCAACCCCAAAATTTAGTATCATGACGGGAAATCTTCCACAGGTCCAATACAGCGGATCAACTTTTGAGGGTGCCGTGACGAACATGGTTTTTGCTCAGGAATGGTCCGAAGACTCGCTGTCCGTGCAGGAGCTTTCTCAACTGCTGTGGGCTGCCTACGGTTACACTAGCACAGACCATCGAACAACCCCAAGTGCAATGGGAATTTACCCCCTTATCGTCTATGCTTCAAATGCTACAGGCGTGTACCGATACTTGCCAGAAAGTCACTCTGTTACAGAGATAATGGGCGGCGACAAAAGACTGGACATAGTGAACACGTTTTCGGGTCAAACATGGGCAGCAGATGCTCCGACACTGTTTCTTATCGGCTACGATTCAGGCTATAACGGCGGAAACACTGGCGATGGTGGAGAATTGTCTCATCTATTCATGGAAGTGAACACGGGATGTGTAATCCAGCAACTGGTTCTTGAAGCATCTGCGTGGAGCCTGCAAGCAAATATACTAAGCCAAGGTTTTGAATCGTGGAACGGGGCAGGAGCACAAGCACTACGAAGCATTCTGGAGCTGTCGACTTCAATTATACCCCTTTATGCAGTACCAGTTGGTGCGCCTGCAAGCGGGGATGGAACTGCTCCCACAATTGGTGACGTGTCCCAAAATCCTAGCCATGATGCTGTAGAGCCAGACCAAGCAGTAACTGTTACAGTGGAGGTAACTGACGGGGGAACAGGTGTGCGGGACGTTATTCTTTCTTACAGCACAGATGAGGGACAAACATGGACAAACGCAACAATGGTTAGCACCTCAGGGAACATGTACTCGGGAGAAATCCCAAGCTTCGAAGAAGAAACACAAGTACAATACAGAATCTTGGCATATGACAACAGCAACAACTTAGCTGTAGAAGACAATGCAGGCAACTATTACGTCTACACAGTTATCCCAGAATTCCAGTTCCTGATTCTATCATTCTTTGTCTTAACATCACTGGCAGTTATCTTAGCAAAAAAACGAACAATCACAAAACGGCCATAATCGATAACATCAAACTAGTTTGTTTAACATACATGCTGACTGCTTCTGAGCCTAACTAAAACGGGTAACATTAAAGCTGAACTTTGACAGATATTTTTGCATCAAAGGGGGCGATGAAAAGTAGATGAAAACTCTTATCCTGTCTGAAGAAGACATTAAAAATTTGCTCTCCCTCAAGGAAGTTATAGACGCCGTTGAATCAGCATTCAGAATGAAGGGGCTGGGTCATGCCCAAATGCCGCCTAAACAATACCTTTTTCTGAACAAATATAACGGCGACCTAAGGACCATGCCTGCATACCTTGAAGAAACCGATGCTGTTACCGTAAAAGTTGTGAATTCTCATCCTGAAAACCGAAAAAGACACGGACTTCCTGCAGTCATGGCAACAATCATACTGGTTGACCCAAAAACTGGGGCACCAGAAGCGATAATGGGAGGAACCAGAATCACTGCCCTGAGAACGGCTGCAGCGGGGGCAGTTGCAGCCAAGTATCTTGCTAACCCGAAGCCGAAAACAGTCGGTATTGTAGGTGCAGGAACGCAGGCGAGAACACAGCTTATGGGTCTTCAGCTGATGTTCAAGACTATTGAGGAAGTAAGAGTTTGGGACATAGATGAGAAAGCTTCAGTGAAGTATGTTGAAGAGATGAAAGCTAAGGGCAGTCAGGAGCGGATCTGTTCTGTTGGAAGCGTCAGGGATGCTGTGCAGGGGGCTGACATCATCGTAACTGCTACGCCCTCAAGAAAACCGTTAGTGTCTCTGGAATGGGTAGACGCTGGAACGCACATTAATTGTATAGGTGCAGATGCTCCGGGCAAACAGGAGTTGGACCCAGCGATTCTGCTTAAGTCAAAAATTGTTGTAGACGACTGGAGCCAAAGCTGCCACGGTGGCGAAATCAATGTTCCATTCGCTAAAGGAATAATCAAGAAAGAAGACGTTTGGGGTGACATCTGCGAAATAGTGGCTGGACTAAAACAAGGAAGAACCTCACCAGACGAAATCACAGTTTTCACATCCACGGGACTTGCCATACAGGACGCTGCCACAGCCAAAATTACATACCAAAAAGCATTGAAACAAAAAATCGGCAAACAAATAGACATACTGAATGTTTGAAAGAGTGGCGGGTCCGAGGGGAATTGAACCCCTGACCCCCGGGTTAAAAGCCCGGTGCTTTAGGCGCAAGTGCTCTGCCTTGCTAAGCTACGGACCCTTTCCATGCCTTTTGGATATGGGATTAAATTAAGGCTTTCTATTCTCCTCTGGAAAACAGAGGGGTATTAAAAAAAACTTTCTGAAAAAAGAAAAGGTGAAGGAAGACAGGTTTACTATCTTTAGTCGCTTAAACTTCTTCCCAAGTCTTTTCAAGATACTTCAGGGAGAAGGGTTTCACCATTCTGTCTTCGCCTGTCGTCATAAGAAAGCTCTGAATGTCCTGCAGATTCTCAGCCCACTCAGCTTTCAGGTTGTCTAGGAAGCTAGAATAACCTGAATAGTTCTTGTGGAAAGAGATTACTGCATAGTCCATTCCCATGCCTTCGCCGCCTGCTGTGAAAATAACGTTGGGGTTCTTCGCAGCCCACTTCTTTGCAGCCTCAGTTGATTCTGCTGTTTTGGCCTTTACGAAGGTCATGGCCATGATTTCGAATCCAAGTTCGGTCCAGTCAGGAATAACTGTGTAGTCTACTATTGCTGTTTTCTCTAGTCGCTGTCTCATCCGTGTAATCGTGGGTTGGGAAACTCCTATAATTTTCGCGATTTCCCTGTCGCTTCTCTTCGCGTTCTTCATAAGCTCAAACAGAAGCTTGAGCATTCTTTTCTTCATCATGGCTACAGATTCATAATAAGGCTAAATATAAACATTATGCATAAATGATGAGCAGATATGTGACTTAAACAGAAATATAATATGTAAAGTTTTTATTACATAACCGAAATCAAAGCAAATAATGCTCAATTTATGGCTTTAGGAGCTTGAGTTGTTCATTGAATCAGAATTTGACATAAAATATACAACTACCACAACAAGGAGGCATCCAAAAGTTACAAAGTAAACTTTTCTCCTCCTGTGAGAATACGCTCCAAGGCGGAAGTTAGGTTAATCATTCCCTCATTTGTTTTCCCGGAAACAGGTATCAACTCAAACTCCAAACCCAGACCATATATAGCACGCATCATGTCTCTGCTGAGAAGCATTCTCGTACCAGTTAATTTCTCTTCAATAACAGCTTCAAGGGCATCAGGGTCAGCAGGCCATTCCAAGATGCGCTTAGCCTCTTCAGGGGGAAGAAGGTCACACTTCGAAAGCACATGCAGTTGGGGAAAGAAGAAACGATTATAGACTGCGGCTGAAAGGAACATGTTCGAGACGTAGTTAAGGGGATTGAAGGAGAAAACGGCGTCAAAGAGGTAGATTATGGCTTTCTGTTCCTTAGTTAACTCGTTTGCTATGTATGGTCCGCTGGCTCGGAAAGCAAACAGCTCCATTTGCCCTGGAGTATCCACGAGGACCACATCAGACTGGAGGTCTTCGATTTCTCCTCCAATTCTTTGAGTTTCCTCTGCTATCAGATCGGCAGCTAAGACTAGGGCGCCGTTGGGTCCAAGATTGTATTCTTCCATGATTTGATTGATGTCTACGGAGTTGCGTATGTCAATGTCTGGAGCATAAGGCAAAGTCACGACTCCTGGATCCAAGTTTACGGTTATTGTCTTCTGTTTACCAGTTTTTAGCCACTCACTGTAGGTGGCTGTGAGAAGAGATTTTCCAGACCCTGCTGTCCCAATAATAAACACTACAACCATACAAACACCTTAACCCAACAGGAAGCGCGTGAACCCCATACACCCACTAAGATAATATAGTTTTTGTCTACCTTCTCGAAGAATATAACCTCTTCAGGTTTCTGATTTGACGGCTTTAATTTTTCCGCCTTTTTCTTGAATCAGCTCTGTAAGCTCAAAGAAGGCTTTGCTGACACGCTTTCTGGCGACGCTGGAGTCTTTGGCTGTTGTGGATAGATGGAATTCTATGTGGGGAACCCTTTCAGTGCCTTTTGGGTGGGACTTTATGTAAACGTGAGGGTTGCCGTGCATCACCTTATCGATGAGAGGCGCCATCTCTGACTCCATGACCTTAGATGATTCTATGCTTGTTTCAAAGAAAGTTACGCCATGAGCAACCTGTTTCAGCAGAGGAGCCACTGACTCGTCAAAAATGCTTTTCATTTCAGAGGGGACTCCGGGAAGAGCTATTATGGTCACGTTTTGATGCTCTGCGGCTACTGCAGGCGCTGTCCCGATAGGATTTGGCAGGGGCTTGGACCCGTCTGGAAGCTTAGCCATCTTCACTCGATGAGGAGTCAACTCAGCAGCCTCCATCCTTCCCTCCTGCGCGTAGCTGAGGTACTTTTCCTTAACCATCCTCAGAGCTTCTTGGTTGACTTCGATTGCTGTGTCCAACGCTTTAGCCAGCCCCTCCAAGGTTTTGTCGTCAAAGGTTGGACCTAATCCGCCCGTGGTCAAAATGAAGGCGGGACTGCGTTGAATTGCCTCATTTATAGCAATTGAGATTTCGTTGATGTCGTCGCCCACAACTGTGATTCGGCGAGTGGTTAGGCCTAGGGTGGTAACTCTTTTGGTTAGCCATTGGGCGTTTGTGTTCAATGTTTTGCCTATGAGAAGCTCGTTTCCGACGCAGATGATTTCTACATACTGACTCATGGGAACATCTACCTGAAGCAAATCTGGTTACTAAATTGAGTTTGAGGGGTAATAACTGCTTTGTTAAACGGTGAAGCTTGAGATAAAAAGCATGTTACCTACTTTTGTCAAAACATTACGTTCATGCTGACGCTATTTTTTCTTGCCGAGCCACCACTTCAGGTAATCCTTTCTCGCTTGCTGGCGCTGGTCCTCTTCGGTCTCGAATTGTGGTCTTTGTTTTTCCCGCAATTCATAGAGTTCTTGAGGAGTGAGAGAAAGGCCGCAGCTCTTGCAAACATAACGTTTTGTACGGGACACGTATTGTAGTTCGCCGCCGCATTCAGTACAATATCGCATAGTATTCGCCTTTTCCTTCTTGTTTCACTGTTACTATATAAAGGTAGATGTTTGAAAAACGGTTTTGGGCTCGTTCAGAGGCTAAAGCAGGGTCATTACGTTATGAAAAATCTTTTAACGATTTTAAGCATTTAATTTATGTAAGAATTTTTGGGGGAAAATACATTGACAGGAATCTTTGGGACAGGAGCATCCCTAGAAGTAGATTTCAACCTTATACTACAGATAGTGTCGTTTCTGATCCTTATTGTGGGCATAGTTTACAAGAACAGAAAGAAATTCAAGATGCACAGCATTTCAATGGGAGTCGCAGTTATCCTGCATGTGATTTCTTTTCTAGCAATAATGGGACCAATATTCTTCAGGCACTTGGGGATTTACGTGGATTACATTTCAAGCACAGAAATTCAGACAACATGGATTCATGCAATCCCAGGAGCTGCTGCAATGATTCTGGGAATACTGCTGGTGGGGCTGTGGGCACTGAAACCAGCTAATATTGCGGCGTGTAGCAAAAGGAAGAGGCTAATGGACCTAACTGTTCTGCTTTGGTTGATCTCACTGGTATTCGGAATAATCACGTACATACTTGTCTACACTTCAGTTACTACATGAATTTGACTTCAGAAACAGCATTGCCTCTACGACAAAAGTAGCCGTGCTTATCAACTGCCTATGTTATGAAATTTGTTAACCCTGCCTCTTTAGCCAGTTCTATGGCACGGCGCCGTTCCCGTTCTGTGAGGCTCCTTCGCAGCTCAGACACTTGGTGGCTTTTCCATTCTGGGCGATACTGGAACATCAAATTTACACGAACCCCGCTTCCAAGGTTTTCGGATATCCAGTTCAGGATAGGTTTTGTGCAGCACTCAAGATGCCCAGGCAACACTAATACTCTGATTATGAGTTCTCCATACTTTTTGGCATACAGGTGGTTTTGGGTACAAGCCGTCCAGTAGTTTGGAGCGTCTGAAATTTTTTCTGCACACGTTTCTGGTCCATATTTGAAGTCGAGAAGATACACGTCCACGAATCCAGCAAGCAGTTTAGCTGTTTCTAGTCTGTAATAGGAGTTGGAGTTCCAGACCACGGGCACATTCACGTCTACATGCCGGAAGGTTTCAAGCCACTGGGGCAGCCAAGAAGTAGGGTCTCCGCCCACAAGATTGACGTTTCTGCAGCCGCCCTCCCGAAGCTTCTCCACCGCCTCTGCCAACTGCTCGGGTGAACAGATTTCTCCGGGTTCGAACCATTGGGATATACTCCAGTTTTGGCAGTGAAGGCATCTTAGAGTGCATCCTAAAGTGAATATTGTGCCAGAAGGAACCAGTTCAGGCTCTTCGCCCATATGGGGAAATATTGTTGAGACTACTGTCTGGGTTCCGCATCTACAGTACCCTAGTTCTCCTTCTAGCCGGTTTGTGCCGCATCTTCGTGTGCAGAAGCAACATTTTCTGAGGATGCGATTTGCAATTTCTGTTTTCAGGTCAAGAAATGACTGTTCGGGAGTGGGCAAGTCGTCTATGTGTTTTTGCCGGGTGTCAATCAGTTTTTCGAGGCGACTGAACTCTTCGGTGAGCTTGTCATGCAGTTTCCACAGTTCGGTTAGTGAATCGTCTTTGTTGAAGGGGGCAGGCAGTTTTTTGGCGATGATGAATTTGGCGGCTTTGTCGTTTTCCATGACAGCGAAGTATCGTGCTAAGCTAGCTCGAGCCTTCTTGTCCCTGAGAACTGCTTTTGCGTCGGGTCTCCAGCTTGTCCACATAACCTTTCGTCCATAAAAACGGGGGTAAACAGCAATTTATAGCAGTCGCATTAGCGTGTCGCGGTAGAGCAGGAAAGGCTATAGCAGAAAAACGTGTTATATTACGTGAGGTTGAAGTGAAATGGCAACAGCAGGAGCCACAACAGCGGCAGTAGCAGCCGCAATGCACACTAGCTCCTATCGAGTTAAATTCAAGCGCAAAGAGTTTCTGGAATTGGTGGAAACAGCCAACCCAAAAATAATCTACCAAACAGGCAGAATGCACTTTTTTGCTTTTGACGGCTTCGTGATGTACACTTTCGAATGTAAAGACAGTGACTTCAAACAAAAGGTTCTGCATGCAATCGAGTTTTCGAACCAAGCTTGGAGTGAGTGAGTCTCACCAAAACCCTCTTTTTTGTATTGTTACATTGGAGAAGACAACATAATAGAGGAAAACCAGTTGCCACTCAAACGCTTCCAGATATGTCCCAAACCTCCCTTCGATTTTGAGTTGAACTGCGGCGTTTTTGGGTACGATAAGCCGATGCCAGAAGTCTTTAGTGAGGGAGTTTGGAGGCGGGCATTACGTTTAGATTCTGGAAGGCTGATTGCCGTTGCATTACAGTCTTTAGGCACAACAGATGAGCCAAAAATCGAGGCAAAAACTGTCCAAACAGTCACAGAGCAGGAAAAAGAGGAAATAGAAAGGAAGTTAGATGATTGGTTTTCGTTTAGCCAAGACTTGACCAGCCTCTACGCCTTCATGGACAAGAACCCAGTCCTAAGGGAGTTGAAACAAAGATTCTATGGATTAAAGGCTGGAAGCATCGGAACCACAGTCTTCGAGAGCATAGTAAAATCAATAATCCAGCAGCAGATTTCGATACGAGTAGCCTTCTCGATTACAAACAAGATGGTAACCAAATTCAGCGAAACAATAGAAGCAGACGATGTCATCTACTACGATTTTCCGACGCCAAAACAGTTCGCCGAAGCAACACTTGAAGAGATAAGGCACTGTGGAGTAAGCTGGAAAAAAGCAGAATACATCAAAGGAATAGCCGACAAAATAGCAGAAGACACATTCGATCCTGAAAGCTTAAGGTCACGCTCAAACGAGGAGGTAGCTGAGACCCTGAAAAAGTTCAGGGGAGTGGGAACATGGACTGCCGAAATGGTGTTGTCTGCTGGCTTAAAACGAGGTGCCGCAGTTCCCGCGGGTGACTTGGGGGTCAGGAGAACGTTTTCAAAGTTCTACTCTGATGGAAAGATACTTTCAGAGGCTGAAGTCCGAAAGATAGCTGAAGAATGGGGCAAATTCACGAAAGACATCGTGTTTTACATAACCTGCATCGAAAGAGTGTAGAACAACAGCAAAATTCGGGGCTCAGTTAAATTCATATGCGATTCCGCTCAAGTAAACTGTGCGCTATCAAAGAAGGATACATAAAATGAAAAAAACTTCTCAGGTCTCAGGCTTCTACAAGCTGTCTCCAGAAGAGAGACTAAAGTATGTAAAGGATTTTGCAGACTTAACCGATGAAGAAACACGAATTCTTCAGTCAACAGGCGCCTTAGAGATGGAACTGGCAGACCGCATGATCGAAAACGTGGTCGGAACATTCCCGTTGCCCCTAGGAATCGCCATGAACTTTCTCATAAACAACCGAAACTACATGATACCCATGGCAATCGAGGAGCCATCAGTGATTGCGGCAGCCACATACGCCGCCAAGATGGCAAGAAAAAAGGGCGGATTCTTCACCAGCAGCACCGACCCAGTCATGATTGGGCAGATACAAGCCGTGGACATAAAAGACCCGTTCGCGGCAAAAATGAAGATTCTGTCAGCAAAAGAGGATATTCTGCAGAAAGCCAACGAGATGGACCCGATGCTGGTTTCTGTTGGAGGAGGCGCCAAAGACTTAGAAGTCAAAGTGATAGACGCAAAGTCTGGTCCCATGGTCATAACAGAGCTTCATGTCGACTGCAGGGACGCGATGGGCGCCAACGCAGTAAACACCATGGCTGAAGCAGTTGCCCCAACGATTGAACGAATAACGGGAGGCAGAGTCTATCTGCGGATAATCTCGAACCTAGCCACAAAACGCCTAGCAAGAGCATGGGCAGTCATACCGAAAAAAGAAGTGGGCGGCGAAGAAGTTGTTGACGGCATAGTAGAAGCTTACAATTTTGCGGCTGCAGACCCCTACAGGGCAGCAACCCACAACAAGGGCATCCTAAACGGCATAATCGGCGTTGTCATAGCAACAGGAAACGACCACCGTGCCATAGAAGCTGGAGCCCACGCCTACGCATCAAAAAACGGAACATACAGCACCTTGTCTTACTGGGAAAAGAACAGTGACGGCGACCTAGTAGGCTCCATCGAGTTGCCCATGGCAGTCGGGCTAATAGGCGGAGCAACAAAGGTGCATCCAACCGCAAAGGTGGCAGTGAAGATTTTGGGCGTAAAAACAGCCAACGAACTCGGAGAAGTGATGACTGCCGTTGGTTTGGCTCAGAACCTTGGTGCATTACGTGCCTTGGCTCATGAAGGAATACAACGGGGGCACATGTCGTTGCATGCCCGTAACGTGGCGATTACGGCTGGAGCTTCAGGACCATTGATTGAGATGGTTGTTGAGCGGATGGTTTCGGAGCGTAAGGTGCGATTAGACAGGGCAACAGAGCTGCTGGAAGAATACAAGAAGAAGGGAAAACTGTGATAGTTGTTCCGGGTCCAGCCTCCACGAGTTTGGGGCAAAAAATTGCTGAAAAACTGAATGCCAACATTGTTCCCATTAACCTTAAACAGTTTCCTGACGGAGAATATTGTCTCCGCTTCCAGGGCACATTAGATGGTGAAGAAGTTGTTGTGGTTCAGTCCACTGGAGCGCCACAGGATACAAACGTGTTGCAGCTTCTGTTGATGCTTGATGCAGCTAAGGAGATGGGAGCAAAGAAAGTAACGGCTGTAGTGCCGTACTTGGCTTTTGCCAGACAAGACAAACGGTTTCTGGAAGGCGAAGTAATCAGCGCCGAAACCCTCGTTAAACTCATTGACGCATGCGGAACTGACCGATTCATAACAGTCAACATCCACTCCGAAAACACACTGAAGCGTTTCAGGGCTCCAACAGAGAACCTTTCAGCCATAACATCCCTTGCAGAACACTTCAAAAACAGGGGACTAGACGGAGCATTCTCGCTGTCTCCAGACAAGGGTGCAATCAAGTGGGCTGAGGAGGCAGACAGGGTTCTTGGCGGAGGATGCGGCTGGCTAAAAAAGGAACGCGACCGCTACACAGGCGAGATTCAGGTGGAAGAGAAAAGCCTCAACGTGAAAGGCAGAGATGTAATTGTTTTTGATGACATAATAAGCACTGGCGGAACCATAGCCCGAGCAGT
>PIXS01000140.1 GCA_003096255.1 Candidatus Bathyarchaeum sp.
GCTCTAACGTGCGGTATGGTGCTGGAGGAGGGACTTCCGTTAGCTGATTTGGACAAAATTTTGGAGAGTATGGAGCAAACATGCAAAGAAGCGGGCGTTTACGTGGTAACGGGGGACACTAAGGTTGTTGAGAAGAGCGGTTTCGGAGGCTGTGTCATTAATACTTCTGGAATAGGCAAGCGAAGTGAAGCCCTGGAACATAATATTGCTGAAGTTAAGAAGCACCGCCAGTTTAGTTCACGTTGGCTCCTAGACTCTAACTTGAAAAAAGGAGATAAACTCATAGTCTCGGGAACAGTTGGAGACCATGGAGTAACCATATTGTCTGCTCAGGAAGGCTACAATTTTGGAAGCAACATAAAATCCGACGTTGCCCCCCTAAACAAGCTGACACTAAAGCTCCTTGAGGTCGGCGGAATCGTAGCCATGAAGGACCCCACAAGAGGTGGCCTATCCAATTCCCTCAACGAATGGAGCACAAAATCCAAAGTCGGCTTAATGGTGCAGGAGTCCAAGGTGCCCCTGCGGGGAGACGTGAAGGTAGCCTGCGAAATGCTTGGTTTAGACCCACTGGAGATTGGAAATGAGGGCAAAGTGCTCATAGGGGTTGTGCCCCAGAAAGCCGAAGAAGTGTTGGCTGTTCTGCGAGAAACCAAAGAAGGAAAGGACGCAGCCATTATAGGTGAAGCAACAAGCGACTTCAGCGAGGTCGTTCTCGAAACTGTGGTAGGCGGAAAAAGAATCATGGCGCCGCCAGTGGGAGACCCGATACCTAGAATCTGCTAATATGCCTGAAGATTCGCCAAAGACAGCAATATGTAAACTTGCTCCGTACAAGATTCATCTTCTTATAAACCATCTTCGTCATGTTTCATGTGCCCTGCTGGTGGCTGAGTTGGAAAAACACGCCATTTTTTAGACAAAAATATGTCAAAAAAAGTTGAACATCCCCTGTTTCGTGATGTTCATCCTTTCGACAAACTATATCTTCCACTATAGCTACATAATATAATCCCCGAGTTGGGGAGTACGCTCGGGTATTGCATTGAAGCAATGAGCATACCGGTCGAAACGGCTGAAGACCCTTATGCGCCAAAGACTTCGCTTCAACGGGCTGGACAATACCTGAAAGTGTAATGCGCTGGACATCGAGTGCACCAATCAAAAAGGCTGAAAGAGACGTGCACGCCCAGACGGTGTCTAACCGGGCCTAACATACACGAAGGGCTTAGACTCAACTCGGGGATTTCTATGTACCACAAAACCAAGTTACTCCGCCTTTTTTGGTTTGCAAAATTTTCTTTGCATGATATGAGATGTGTGTTTATGGGTTAGTCAAGATTTCTTGACTAAGAGAAGGTGGGTTTTGGTCAAGGTTTCTTGACAAAAATCCTTTTTATTTACTTTGAATAGGCGATGTATTAGCTGAGATGGCTCCGACACAGGGAAAAAGAAACTTACTAATCGTTTGGGTTTTAGGTTTCATCTTTTTCATTCCCCCAAAGCACCTGTGGAGGGGCCTCAGCAAGTTCCCCTTCTTCAAACATGAACAGGTTTTGATTTCTGGCAAGTTCTTGTTTTTTGGGGTTATATCATGAAGCTCCAGCCTGATTTGTGTCCATGCCAGAAGAATTCGTGCAGTTCTCCGAGGCTTGTGAAGCCGAAATTGTTTTTGATGGATTTGCAGAGCTCGTTGAAGTCAATGTAGTGTTCAGCGGTTTTCACGTTCAGTTCGACAAGTTCCCAGTCAACGATGTGGGTCAGAAAATCTTCTATTCCCTTCACAACGTTCTTGTGGTAAATTGTATATTCCTTTGGGTTTACTGCTGAAAGGAGCTGGGAAGCAACAACCGCCTCAAAGCCCTCAATGTCAAGAACAGTCTGGAGCCTTTCCTTTAAGGAACGCACTCCAAGAAACAAGTCAAAAAGCTTCAGTTTAACTTCGTTGAAGTCGTTTTCTTCCACAATTGTTTCTGCCCTTTGTTTGGAAACTGTTTTGGGCAAAAACAGGTTGCTTAACAGCAGCCCTTTGAATTCTTGGGCGGTCATGTTAACCAGTTCTTGGGTTAATTTTGGTTTCAGCTTTACGGATCGGATATCATGCCAAATAACGTCGGGGTAATGGTATTCTGCTTTTCTGAACTGTTCAAGAACCGTATTTACATTCATGAAGATTCACTTCCAGAACAGCTAATCCACAGTCTACTGCTCCTGCAGCGAATATAAGCCTTGTTTACCGCAGTTTAGTTACTCTGTGTTTCGCCCAGATTCTGCATGTGCCCTCATTCGAGACCATACATGGTCCTTTCGGAGATTCTGGAACACAGCTTTTCATGTAGCTGGGGCACTCAGAAGGACTAATCTTTCCAATCATAACCAAGTGACAGAGACAGCCCTTCAGAATGTCCCGTGACTCTTCGATGTGCAGGTCATACTTTTTGCGGGCATCATATTCTTCAAACTCGCTTTTCAGTGCCAAAGCTGACTCCGGAAGCTTTCCTATTCCTCTCCACTGCCCATCCACAACATCAAAAACTCTGTCTACAAGCTGTTGAGCCTTAACGTTGCCCTCCCACGAGACAACACGCTTATACTCGTTCTCCAGCTTAGCCACGCCGTCCTTTACCTGCTGCAGAAGCATGTCAATGGCAAAAAGAACATCCAAGGGCTCAAATCCTGCAGCAACAGTTGGCATCCCATAGGCTTCAGGAAACACCCTGTATGGCTCCATCCCAATAATTGTGGAAACGTGACCTGCCGCAATAAAGCCGTCGATGTGCAGGTCTCCTATGCCCAGCAGCAGTTCCATGGCTGGAGGAATCAGCCTGTGAGAAACAAGGAAACTGAAGTTTTCAGGAGGCTTATTCAGCACTTCGATTGCTGTGGAGGGCGATGTGGTTTCAAAGCCCACAGACAAAAACACGAATTCCTTTTCAGGATTCTTTTCTGCCATCTGTATGGCGTCTCTTAAGCCATAAACTATTCGCACGTCTCCCCCCTGAGCCTTAACTTTCTGAAGAGACGTTTCTGAGCCTGGAACACGAATAAGGTCGCCGAAGCTGGTGACTGTTACGCCCCTTTCTGCCAAAGCTATGGCTTCGTCAATGTCCGCTGCAGGTAATATACAGACGGGGCATCCAGGTCCCGCAATTACTTCTACGGTGTCTGGAAGCAGTGAACGGAGACCATAGTGGGTGATTGTCCATTCGTGGGTTCCGCAGACGTGACAGAATTTTGTTTTGTGGGATTGGGCAATTTTTCTTATGTGGTCTGTGACCTGTTTTGCCAGTTTTGGGTCTCGGAATTTAGCAGCATCGTTTGCAGTCATCGTTGCATTCCTGCTGCTTGAGAATTCTTATGCTCGTTATTGTGCATTCTTTGCCTTCGACAATTTTTGCTGATTCTCCGCATTTTGGGCATCGAAGGGTCGGAATTGGCACATGATAGGCAGGGTCATCCTCGACGGGAACTGCTCCTTTGTATCCGCAGCTTTGGCATTCTATGACTCCGTCCTGTTCTGTGATTATCAGCTTGGAGTCCTTCATGATTGTGTCCTTGGTCAGTATGTCATAGGAGAAGCGTATCTGTTCGGCTCCAAGAAACGTTAACTTGCCTATAGTCAAGTGGACTTCTGCCACCTTTTTTGCTTCATGCCTTTTTGCTTCTGCTAGGACGTTTTCGACGATTTGTGTGGTCATGGCAAGTTCATGCATGTCTGGTGTCTCCCAAAGTTTACAGTTCAAGTGCCTTGATTAGGTCTTCGATTCCTTCTCCTGTTAGGGCATTGGTGACTGCAACCTTCAGGTCGGGTTTTATCTCTTTTGCCTGTTTTTCTAGTTGGCTGGTGTCTATTTTCATTGTTTCAGCCAGGTCTTTCTTGTTTATTGTCATCACGTCTGCTGTCATGAACGTGTAAGGATGCTTGACTATCATGTATGGGCCTTCTGTGACGCTTACGACAACAACCCGCTTCTCTGTTCCGAGGGGGAACTCGGCGGGGCAGATTAGGTTGCCCACGTTCTCGATAATGAGCAAGTCTAGGTCTTTTAAGTTGATTCTTTCAAAAGCTTTGGAGACCACGTTTGCGTCTAGGTGGCATTCTCGTCCCGTGTTAATGGTGACAACCCTTACTCCGTGGCGTCCGATTCGTTCCGCGTCTATGGTTGTGGTTAAGTCGCCCTTGAAAACTGCGATTCTGTACTTCTTTTTGAGTGCTTGAACCAGTTGTTCAATTAGGCTGGTTTTTCCTGCGCCTATGGAACCCATGATGTCGATGGCTTTCACGTTATGTTCCCTTAGTTGTTCAATGTTTTTTTGGGCAAGCTGCCTGTTGACTTCAAGAAGGTTCATTCCAGGCGCTATCTCAAGGGTAACCTCTTCGCCCTTCACTATCTCTTTATTGTCCGTCAAGATTGTACACCTTAACTTTGTTCCAAAATTTGTCGCCAAGTGTTCA
>PIXS01000141.1 GCA_003096255.1 Candidatus Bathyarchaeum sp.
CTTTGGCATTCTGCAACCCATCGCCGATTACATAAAACTGTTTTCAAAAGAAGACATCACCCCATAGCAGACCAACAAGCTGCTCTTTGTGGCTGCTCCACTCCTTGCCTTTTCTCTTTTTGTCCTTGCTCTTTTCTATATCCCCCTTGATGGCTCAAACGTGATTTTGGGTTCAAGTTTTGAAGGAGATTTGCTTCTAGTTCTACTTTTGATAACTCTTGCTAACTTTGGCATTTTTCTTTCTGGCTGGGCTTCTTTGAATCCTTACAGCGGTATTGGAGCGACCCGAGTTCTAACCCAGTTTCTCGGATATGACATTCCTCTTATTCTTCTTGCGATTGGTCCCGCTTTTCTATCAAAAAGCTTGTCCATCGTAAATATCACAGCGAGCCAAACAATTCCCTTTGCTCTGCTGATTCCTTGGTCATGTGCTCTGTTTATTCTGGTTCTGCAGGCTGAGCTAGAGAAGGACCCCTTTGATATTCCTCATGCAGAAACCGAGATTGTGGGAGGCTACGAAACAGAATACAGCGGCAGAAAACTGGCTTTCATAAAACTTTCAGAAGATTTCCAGTTCCTGATTGGCGCTTCCCTTGTAACTGTCCTGTTCTTAGGTGGCTCTCATGGACCCATGCCCTTTGGTCCAGCAGAGTTCTGGCATGTTTTCTGGTTTATTGTCAAAACCCTTGTGGTGGTGTTTGTTTTGGAGTATGTCGGCAACGTTTCTGCTCGGTTGCGGATAGATCAGGTTGTTCATGGCAACTGGAAACTGTTGATTCCATTGTCTGTTCTGTCTCTTGCTGCTACAGTAATTATTGAACCACTGTTGAGGTCAGTGATTGGCTAAAAAAAGGAGGAAAAAGTGTGGTTAAAAAACGAAGACGATTACCTGCGCTGATAAAAGACATGGGCTCATGCCTCTTCAAAAAGCCCTTCACTCAGCAGTATCCCTTTGTTAAGGTGCAGGCTCCTGAAGGCTACCGAGGCAGACACACTTTTGATCCTGAAAAATGCATCAGTTGCGGACTGTGTGAACGGGACTGCCCAGCCAATGCCATAAAACTTGATGAAGTTTCTGGAAAACGGATGCCCCACTTTTACCTTGACCGCTGCATATTCTGTTACCTGTGCGAAGAAGGTTGCCCAAGAAAGGCAATAACCCTATCCACAAACTTTGAGATGTCAACAACAGAAACAGAAGAACTGCTGGTAACCCCAAAAGAATTTATCACAAAAACTGAAGTCACTTCAGAGGAAGGAAAAGAGCATGTGGCTTGAAACTATCCTAGCTATTGGCATGGTGATTTCTGCTGTTTTCGCGATATACCTGAAGGAAACCGTGTCTTCAGTGCTGTCCCTGAGCACGATGATGATTCTGCTCTCACTGCTTTACTTTAACATGAATGCTCCTTTTGCCGCAATCTTCCAGCTAGCCCTAGGAGCTGGAACCTCAGCGATTTTCCTTCTTGCAGGAGATTCGTTAACCAAAAAAAGTGACGCAAAAACATCCAAGAAAACCCTTCTTGTGGGTCTGGTAGCTTCTGCATTTCTTTCTGTTCCTGTAGTTATTGGAACTGTGGCAATCCAGACTTTCCCTCAGACAACCGAGTTTTCCCTGTCCAGTGCCTTATGGGAGCTTAGGGCGATTGATGTTCTTGCTCAAGGTTTAGTTGTTTTGACTGCAGCCCTTGGTGTGGTGCTTCTTTTGAAAGAGGAACGGAGGCGAAAGTAGATGGACTACATTATATTATCTATCACAATTCTGGCGATTGGAATAGTGGGCTTGGTCACAAAACATGACCTGATAAAAATGCTGATCGCCATAGAAATGATAACTGCAGCGGCAACAATGAATTTTGTTGTTTTCGGCTCATTAATGGATGACTCTTTAGGTCAAGCATTCTCGATTCTCGCCCTATCCGTTGACGCATGCGTAACAGCTGTAGCACTTGCCCTTGCCATAGTCATCTTCAAAAAACTGAACATCCGGGACGTCAGAGACCTGTCAGAGTCGTCCGAACAAGAAAAACCAGCTGCGGAGGAAAACTAAGTTGCTGATTCCCGCTGAACTTGCTGCATGGCTGTGCTGGGCAATTCCCTTTGCAGGCTCGCTGTTTGTGCCTTTGGTTGCCAAGTTTCGCCGTAGAAGCGTTGGCTGGTACGCGGTTGCAGTTACTGTTCTTTCGGTTGTATGTACTGTTTCGTTGATTCCAAGCGTACTTAACGGTCATGGCGAAGCTCATGTGTATTCTATACCTTGGATGCCCGCATTGGACATTGACCTCAGCGTCCTTATCGATCCTTTAAGCACAATGATGGCAAATATCGCAGCCTGCGTTGGCTTGCTGATAATGATTTATTCTGTAAAGTATATGGAGAAAGAAAAAGCAACTCCCCGATTCTTTTTCTTCATGCTGCTTTTCGTCGGCGGAATGCTTGGATTAGTAATGGCAAACAATCTTTTGCAGATGTACTTCTTCTGGGAAACCGTTGGACTCTGCTCCTACTCTCTCATCGGATTCTGGTACAACCGCTCTGAAGCCGCCAAGGCAGGAATGAAAGCCTTTATCGTAACAAGAGTCGGCGACATCTTTCTTCTCCTTGGAATACTGATCCTTTACGTGAACACAGGCACCTTCAACTTTCTAGAAATCCGCGAACTCATAGCCGCTGGGCAGGTTTCAGTCCCAATGCTAACCGTGTCAATATTGATGCTGATTGGGGCATTCGGCAAATCTGCTCAAGTTCCTTTACAAGTGTGGCTTCCAAATGCCATGGAGGGACCAACCCCAACAAGCGCCCTCATTCATGGCGCAACAATGGTGAAGGCGGGAATCTATCTTGTGGCAAGGGTCTACGTCCTCTTCTCTCTGGTGCAGCCATGGCTAACCACAATAACATATGTTGGAGGAATCACGGCTTTTCTTGCTGCAACAATGGCATTAACCAGCTCTGACCTGAAACGGGTCCTTGCATTTTCTACAATCAGTCAGCTGGGCATGATAATGTCCGCTTTGGGTATTGGAACTGAACTCGGCTGGTTTGCCAGTCAATTCCATGTAATCAGTCATGCTCTCTTCAAGTCTCTGTTGTTCCTTTCTGCTGGAGTTGTAATGCATGTTACTCATACTCTTGATCTGAGGCAGCTTGGAGGCTTAAGAAAAGAGATGCCCATAACTTTCATAGTGAGTGTTATCGGAGCCTTTTCCCTTGCAGGAATTCCGCCCTTCAGCGGCTTCTGGAGCAAGGATACAATCTTTGAGGCTATCATATTGGCTAACAATGTTCCCCTATTCATTCTGATTTTCGGAACCTCTGTGCTAACCGCAATATACAGCATCAGATGGATATGCAAAGTATTCCTTGGCAACAAGTCCGAGTTTCTGGCAGACCATCACATGCATGACCCTAGTCCAGTAATTTATGTTCCTCTTATCATATTGGCTGCTGCTTCATGCATCACAGGCTTCTTCAAAAGTCCCCTAGAGCATTATCTTGGAATACATTTTGAAGCGTCAATGAATGGTGTGCTTTTGGCTAGCGCCACCTCGGCTGTAATTCTCGCGATTTCTGTGCCTGTAGCCTATTACCTTTACTACAAAAGAAAGGCGACGTCACTGTTTTTCGCAAGAAATCTTTTAAACAATCCACTTCATTTGGTAATAACCAACGGCTACTATTTTGATGCCGTTTACAATAAAATATTGAGTGGAGTCATGGGCTTGGGACAGTTACTACTTCGGTCAGTCGAAACGGCTGGGATTCTGCAGTTTCCCTACGTTATTGCAGGTGGGGCTTCGAAACTAGCACAAGGCACTCATAATTACATCGAGGCGTTTCTCGATCGCTTAGTTTACATCATAGCAGGGGGAGCCGTGGTTACTGCCCACAAAACTCATGTACATCTTGAAGCGTTTCTTGACAGGTTCTGCTATATTCTGGCTGGTGGAACTGTGGAGACTGCAAGAGTAACCCATGAGTACATCGACACCTTCTTGGACAAGTTGGTTTATCTTTTTGCAGGAAAAACTGTTGAGCATGGACAAAAAATCAAAAAAGTCCATAGGGGTCCTTTGCCTGACTTTGTTTTGGCAGCCGCGATAGGCTTCTTCCTAATCATAATATTGCTTATATTAACTGGAATGAGGTAAAACAAGATGCAAACATTATTAATTGCTTTGATGTTGCCTGCTTTGGCTATTCCCGTAGTCTATACTGTTGGCAAAAAATCTGCAAAAACTGCTGCATTGATTCTCACATTAATCGCTTTAGCTAGTTTATCCCTTCTATTGACGTTGTTGCCCACAGTTCTTAATGAGGGACAATACGTAGAATCATATTATTGGATACCGTCGTTAGGTTCCGCTTTCACGCTTTTTGTTGACGGCATCAGCCTGTCACTGGCTATTGTCACGCTGATACTTGTTGCGGCATGCACGCTATACTCCATAAACTACATGGAACACAAGAAGTCGCTTCCAGAATACTACGCGCTGATGAGCCTGCTTACAATCGGGCTGGTTGGAGTTTTCATCACATCCAATCTACTGCTTTTCTATTTCTGCTGGGAACTCATGCTTGTTCCCACATACTTTATCATAGGCGGATGGGGATACAAAGACTCCTTCAAAACAGCCTTCAAATTCTTCATCTTCACCCACGCCGGAGCCATATTTGTTCTCTTAGGCATCGGCGCAATCTACATGCTCACAGGCACCCTAGACATATTCCAAGCACAAGCCATTCTAGCAACAAAAGACCC
>PIXS01000142.1 GCA_003096255.1 Candidatus Bathyarchaeum sp.
AATCATAGCTACTGCTGTGGAAGTACAGATCACCCATTTTGAAAATGAAAGTGACGTTGCCAGTCGGTATTGTGGCTCCCTTATTATATTTGGAAATGAAGGCGAAACGAGCTTTGCCAGATAGAGACAAATCGGGCTTGTACGCACCTGCGGGTGAGTAAATCAACCCGGCTCCAGTAGCGAATCCGCCGGTGGGGTCATACACGACTACGTCTATGTTCTCCCCAACATCGACTTTTTCATCACTCAATGTAAGAAGCACCGTGTAGACTCCTGCCGCGGTGTAGTTCTTGGTAGCGGTGACTGGACTCGTGATATTGCTTTGTGACTCGACAGTTCCATCATCAAAATCCCAAAGTGCGTCGATTTCTCCACAGCCATCTACTATAATTGCTTCGAGATCTACTGCATCCCCAAGCGGAACAACTAATGGATATCCAGTAAGACTTTCAATAGTCACAGGTGTGCAAGGAGTCTCCGGAATCCACATGCAAGCGTGCCATACGTTAGAAGACGTGTGAGACCTGCCGACGATTCTACCAGTTTCGTTGATGCCCTCAGCTCTGCTGTACCCTCCCCCCAACGTACCGAGATCTTGCATCCCGCCGTCCGCAGTCCAAAGAAAAGCATGGGTTAAGCCGGAAGGTGTGTGAGCCCAACCTACGACCTGTTCAGAGTCGTTGATTTCCGCGGCCTCGCTCCTATTTCCTCCCAGAGTGCCCAGGTTTTGTATGCCGCCTGCTTCAGTCCACAAGAAAGCACCAGCATTTGTGTAGCCAACAACATGACCTGATTCGTTAATGCCAAAGGGCACGCCAAATACTTCGGTGTATTGGATTCCACCATTCGCAGTCCACAGAAGAATGGGAGACGACGAACAAACGACCTGCCCGGAGTCGTTGATGGCACGGGCACTACTTGCTATGCCGCCGACAAGGTCTTGCATTCCACCAGCTTCACTCCACAGAAAAGCGTGGTATTGCCCCGACGTCACGCGAGAAGTGCCGACGATCTGCCCCATATTGTTGATACTATTGGCACCGCTATCCCACCCCCCAAGAGTCCCAAGATCTCGCATTCCGTCGGATTCACTCCATAGGAAGGCGTGTGTACCAGAAGCTGTTCGAGACCAGCCTACGATCTGGCCTGTGTCATTAATTGCATAGGCTACGCTGTCACTACCGCCCAGGGTGCCCAAATCTCGCATTCCCATGTCCTCGGCCCACAGGAAAGCATGGTATTGTCCAGAAGCCAACCAAGACTGACCAACAACCTGGCCGGAATTGTTAATGCTAAGGGCATAGCTACTTTCTCCGCCAAGCGTACCAAGATCAACAATCTCATACTCGATAGCAGTGCTTGGAACCGCCAAGAGCAGTCCAAATAGAAGCACACAGGGTGAAAGAATTCTCGCTTTTCTCATCATCCCAATCTCCAATAGGAATCTCCATAAGTCCACATTTCTAACGCATATCAAAAACAGACTAGCATCACGCACTTAGCTTTTCCCAAAATATGAATGCTCAAATCTCGCACTTGCAGACCTTTTCCTGCTTACACAGCCTTGAGAACCTCCTGTTCCTGTTTGCGTGCGTAAAACCCCTATGCAAAGGAGCCACCACACAACCTCCTGAATATAGTACTAATTAAGCTACCACATAGCAGGGATAGAAGTCAAGGATGAAAGCCCGGCGAGAGCCTCTCGTCAAACATTGATTTGGTGTATAATTAGCACATCAGAAAGGAGATTATTCTCCTGACGACGTTAGCTGGATGGCTAAGCAGACATCAGCAGGATGTGATCGAGTAACAGGTATAAAACCAATACGTGCGTCCAAAAGAAGAAAACAATAAAGAAAGCGAAAGTAATGGCACCCATTACACCAGATAATGACTTCAAACGAGAAGTAATTTGTACTTATAAGAAAGAAGAGTATTCTGTTCGAGACAACGGTGCAGTTCTTCGCCACCCACGCGAAAATGGCAGAGTTCGCCCTACTGACAATCAATGGACTTTCGGGAAACCTAACAAAAGAACTGGTTATATGGAAATCGCCTCAGAAAGAGTACATAGAATTGTTGCGATGGGATTTCTTGGTCAGCCACCAACCAAGAAACATGTTGTTGACCATGTAGATACTAACAAACAAAATAATAGACCTGATAATTTGAGATGGTTTACAAGATTAGAAAACGTATTACTTAATCCAATCACAGTAAAACGAATTGAATTTGCCTGTGGTTGTAGCGTTGAAGAATTTCTTGCTAACCCTTCAAAATATCGTGATAAGTTTCAAGAGCCAAATTACAAATGGATGTGTACTGTAAGCGAGCAAGAAGCCAAATCAAGCTTAGAACGATTGTTGAACTGGGCGAAAAGCGATAAAACTCCTTCTGGTGGAAGTTTAGGTGAATGGATATTTAATCGAAATAATACCATTCGTAAACAAACTGAAAAAGAACGTATTATCGAAGAACAAAAATACCACCCAGAATTTGACGAAATGGTAGATGAGGTATTTCAGAGAGTAGAGAAGAAAACAGGAGTTGACAGAAAGTCTTTATCGTCTAAATCAAAAAAAGCTGAATACCATAAGGCTCGTATATATGCAGCGAAACTACTTCGTTCAGAAATGAATTTATCGGATGAATGTATTGGCAGACTAATAGGGCGTTCCAAAAGTATGGTCAACGCATATCTGAATCGTACTGATTTTGATCGAGAAAAGAAAGTCGATCATTCTTCATTTATTTCGCACACCCAAACAAATAACTCAGGATTTGGAGAGCCTGATGTAGCAGTTTTAACAGAATCACTTACGCCAAACGCAGTTCAACGCAAATGGAAAACTCCGTCAGAATTCCCTTGCTGTCCGCAGGAATGCACAGAAGAACCAATTAGGACTTATGCTAACAATCTAATAACAGGTTCTGTATTTTGTCGAAACAATCTATATTCTTCATTGGTGTTCAAGAGTTCTACCTCAGAAGACAAGCAAGCGATTTACGTTATTACCGAATCAGCAGGAGATGAGAATTCTGTAAAACCGTTGGCGTTGGCAAGAATCACTTTTGAAAACGGGAAATTTTTGCATACAAGTTTGGGTAGTTTTTTTACTCAAGAAGGTGCTGAAAAACAATTTTGTCTTGCTCAAGGTCTTGAATGGCATGGAGGTGATTCCATAGATGATTATTGTTGATAGATCTATAACTGTCTGTGTAGTAGCTGGTTGAAGAAAAAGAGGAACTGAGCTGGAAAAAATCACTCGATTTCTCAAGGCATTTCTACTACAATGTCCCTCGTTCATTCTTCTGATAAACAGTTAATGACAAACTCTTGGTGTGGTGATGAAAATAAAGCCCATGGAAATGCTCCTGGTGATGTTGGCAGGGTGGCTGAATAGACATCAGCGAGATGTGATCGAGTATCTCAGGGAGGAGAACAAGATCCTGCGGGAGAAACTCGGAAAGAAAAGAATTCTTCTCAACGATAATCAGCGGATGAGATTAGCACGATTGGGGAAACGTCTGGGCAGAAGAGTATTAGCTGATGCCTGCTGTGTCTTCTCCCCCGACACGATTTTGAAATGGCATCGTTATCTTGTTGCAAGGAAGTACGATGGCAGTGGGAACCGTGGGCCGGGCAGAAAGAGAATAACCGAAGAACTGGAACAGCTCATTATCCAGCTTGCCCGCAAGAACAAGACCTGGGGTTCCCGAAGAACAAAAGGGACACTCAAATACCTCGGCTATACCGTTTGTCATACTACTATAGACAAGATTCTCAAGAGAAATGGCTATGACCCCAGCCCGGATCGGGCACGAAAAACTCGATGGTCGGAATTTCTGAGGTCACACTGGGAATCCCTCGCTGCGATTGATTTCTTTACCACAGAAATCTACACTTGGTCAGGAATTACAAGATACATGGTTTTAGTCAGTATCGACTATGCAACTCGAAGAGTGGAGGTAGTCGGAATCATCCAGCAAGCTCATGGGGAGTGGATGAAACAAATGGCAAAGAACCTCACCGATCCTATTTCAGGCTTTCTCAAGGACAAGAAGTACCTGATCCACGACAGAGACCCGCTTTTCACAAAGGAATTCCGCGGGATTCTACGGTCATCCGGAATACGACCCATTAAAACCCTGCCTATGGCTCCTCATCTCAATCCTATCGTTGAGCGATTTGTCCGGAGCATTAAGAGCGAGTGCTTGAACCAAATGCTGATATTTGGCGAGCGTCACCTCAGATACGTCATAGAACAATACATGGAACACTATCACACAGAGCGGCCTCATCAGGGCATAGACAATGAGATCATAGAGCCACCTCCCCAAGGTAAGGGAGAAATCATCTGCCAAGAACGACTTGGCGGGCTGTTGAAATCCTATCGGAGGGTTGCCTGATGGTGCGGACGAATAAGTTTACGGTTCTACAGCAGCCCGAATACGGTTTTCTCCACAAGGTTCCCCGACAACGAAGAAGTAAAAGGTTGTCCAAGCCCCCCTTCCGTTATTCGCCTGAATATGTCCCCTCAAAGTAGACCGGTCTTACCAACCTCAAGGTTTGGGTGTGTGGCAGAACCGTGTGCCAAAGTTGCACGTTTGATCTTGGGTAGATCTTAGGTACTTCTCTGGTGGTTCTTATGCCAGCCTTTGGTTGGTCTGAAATCATGAAATAACTGGTTGTAAACTATTGTTAAATCGTCACTTACAAGCGTGGTCTCGGACTGAAAATCCGTGTGTCGGCGGTTCAACTTACAAAGGCGGATGTCGGACTGAAAATCCGTGTGTCGGCGGTTCAGGGTCATTGAAAATAGCAGGAAGTACTTGCTTCGCAAGGAAGACGTGGCATGAGAGGTCATTTCGCGCTGCGGATGCAATAGATGTTTGGAGACTGGGCTTCTTTTTGGTACAATAGCGTCTGAT
>PIXS01000143.1 GCA_003096255.1 Candidatus Bathyarchaeum sp.
CATTTCAGAAGACATGGGCGGCTGGGGCATCTATCTTGAGTTCGCGAACCACACAGTTGCATCAGGGAACACAATAGCAGCGTCTAACCCCCAAAAGGGCATCTCCTGCGGCGCAGTCTACAACACCACCTTAACTGAGAACAGGTTAATTGGTTGTGGCATTCGCTTCTATCAGTTAGCAACAAACATCCTACAGAACAACACAATAGACGACAAACCCGTTGTCCACGTTGACGGCGTATCGAATCAGGTCATTGAAGACGCTGAACAGGTTTTTCTCTTCAACTGCAGCAACATCACAGTCAAGAACATTTACCCATCAGCAAACTACACAAACACCATCCATCTGGAAGAAACAAAATTCAGTGAAGTGACAAGCTGTAGAGGAAACATTGTGTTAACTAACTCTGACAACAACACAATACACGACAACTTTCCGAAGTCAATCAAACTTACAGGCAGTAACTACAACAGAATAGCCGCAAACGCAATAGTAGACAGCGGCGTCTGCATCATGCTATATGGCTCATCAAACTACAACGATGTCTACGAAAACGTTCTTTTGAACAGCAGCACCTCCCCAGATGCCGATGCTCTCTTTGCTTCAGGCAGGAACACTGTTGGAATCAAGCTTGGCGACCCCCTGCTGGGCGGATGCCAACATAACAACATTTACCGAAACATCCTCATTAATCACATTGTGGGAATCGAATGTGTCATCAGCTCAAACAACAGCATCCACGAGAATTACATGGCAGACTCAAACGTAGGAATCAGCTTATCTGGCTCATACCATAACAGGGTCTACCAAAATAACATAACAAATTGTCTAACTGCTGTGGGCATCCGCGGTAGCCACAACTCCTTCTACAATAACAACTTCCTTGACAACAGCAATCAGGTTTCAATAAGGCACACGTACCTGTTTTCGACTGACATCATAACTGAATACTCTGTCAACAACACATTCAGTTTAGGACTTCCTTTAGGCGGCAACTACTGGAGCGACTACAACGGCACAGACAGCAACGGCGACGGAGTAGGCGACACACCCTACATCATAAACGAGGACACCCAAGACAACCACCCACTAATGGAACCAGTTGAAGCTCCTGTGCTTGAAATACCTGAAACAATACCAGAGTTTCCATCATGGACGCACATACTTCTTCTATCGGCAGCATCAGCATTCACTATCGCTGTCTTCAAACGAAAACTAAACACAAAGCAGATTCCATAAACCCTCAAAAAGATGGAAAAAGAGTTAGTCAAGAAAAATTGACTAAAGCTCCAATACCGCATCATCGAGTTAGTCAAGAAATCTTTACAAAAAACCTTTTACGCTTACTTTGAGCCAAAATGAATCATTGGGGGCAAAAACATGAAAAGATTCAAGTCAGCGTTTACGATTCTTTTTACACTTTCTTTGACGTTGTTGGCGGTAAGCTGCATAGTCCAGTTTGAGGTTAGAGCGGATGAACAGGTGTTTTTCGAAGACGATTTTGAAAGCTACAATGCTGGTTCTTTTCCATTTTCTGGCGGCTGGGATTTGTGGTATAACGGACAAGGAGATTCATATCAAAAAGTTGTGAACCACACTTCTGACTCTCCCACAAAGTCTCTTTCCATTTTAGGTTGGCATTATAGGTGGGTTGGTGTGGCAGCGAGACCCCTTGAAACAAACGCAGTCAAACTCGGTTTTAGTGTTAATGTAAGAGTTGACTCTATAGACGTGGGCAAACTCGATCATTCAATAGCAAGTGTTTGTTTCGGTAAAAAGATTCCTCCAGATCGAATATGTTTGTATGCACCCATCGATTTCATAAGCAATGGTACAATAAGCGTGTGTAAGCAGCCTTTGCAAAGTTTTCTTCCAGACACATGGTATAATGTCAAGTCGATCATTGACAGGAACACTGAAACGGTTTCTGTTTGGATTGACGATGTTCTAGTAGCTGACAACTTCACCATTAGGACATCGCAAGGTTCAGTAACCTCTTGGCCAACCTCCGAAATCGAGGGCTTTACAGTTAACCAATTCTACAATAGCGTTAGAGCCTATTTCGATGACGTGAAAGTTTTCGCTGTTTATGATTTAAATCCTAAACTTGTGTTAGAACCAACTTCAGGGATAGCGGCTACTACACTTGTGGGCTCTGGGTTTGTACCAAATTCAGAAATTTCAGTCACTTGGAACGACACAGCAATACACACTGTTCCAAATCCTCTGGTAACTGACGGCTACGGAAAATTCACTGCCATAATCTCTGTCCTAAATCAAACAGTTCCTGGTTCATACTGCGTAAGCGTTATTGACGAACTGGGAAACGAAGCGAACGCGACCTTTGAAGTCGTTTCAATGGTTCCAACTTCGACTTCGGAAGACAGCAGCACAACAAACTCTGATGATGTCCTTGAATTGGAATCAACAAACGGTGAACCAGAACAGACAAACTTTGATACCCCTGTACTAGAAATCGCAAACGTTAACCTTGAACTGGAATCGACAAACGCTGATGATAAACCTGTGGAGGAACCAGAAACAGCGCCAGAAATACCGTTGTATTCTCTGTTGCTCGTTGCACCTGCTGTCTTGGCTGTAACAGTTATTTACAAACTGAAAACACCGAATAAAACAAAAGAAAACTAGTTCAGCAACTGCCATTTTTGTTGTTACACGTGTGGCCTTGGTGGTTAGAAGGAAGTTTTTGGTTCAGCTTAATAGTTAAATAACGTGGCGAATTAAGAAATAAGGGTCAGAAATGTTCTACGATCAATACTTGAAGGCAACCAAAGAAAAAGGCAGCCGCATCAACATCAACCTTGATCCAGCACTGCCAAAACAGCGAACAGAAAACACAGTTCCAGACAAGTATCTCCACAAGGAAGATGCAGAAACCCTCCTAGATTTCTCGTTAGACATCATAGAGCAAGTAGGCGACTACTGCTGCTCCATAAAACCGAACACCCAATACTTTCTCGGGCACACAAACATACTAGAGAAGATAGTAAAAAAGACTCAGCAGGAAGGAATGCTGGCAATACTGGACCATAAACTAGGGGACATAGGTTCCACCAACGGTTCAGCCTTATACTGGATTAAAAAAATGGGCTTCGACGCCTTCACATTCTCGCCCTTTGCAGGTAACACCCAACGGACAGTAGAAAAAGCACATGAAAAGAACTTGGGCGTCATAGTCCTTACTTTAATGTCTAATCCAGAAGCCGAAAAAATGATGATTGACACAACCGTAGACGGGCAACCATACTACCTACACACAGCCCAGACAGTGAAAGTAACTGGAGCCGACGGATGTGTGGTAGGCTTAACATGCTTCGTTGAGGATGCATACATCAAGAACATTCAAGAAGCTGTGGGAGATAAAGTGGTGTTTCTGCTGCAGGGCATAGGACCTCAGGGCGGGCAAGCCGACAAAATACGGCATGTTAAAAATCCGCTGGTTAGCCTAGGCAGGGCGGTTATATATGCTGATGACCCCAGAAGAGCCGTCAAAGGATACCATGGCATCCTCAAAAAATACACCTGAGAGGCTTCAGATTACCTGCATGTACTTTGTTCCCTTTTCGGTTATCCTGTAAACTCCTCGGCTAACTCGTTCAATATACGCCTTTTTCAGCAGGTAACGTAACCGATTATCGAATCTTGTGCGTGTAGCCAAAGAGTGGCACGTAGTCAAAACCTTTTTCTCCAGCACAGTCCAACGCACATCCCCCCGCTTGAGGGCAGTGAGAATAACCTTGTCCAGCATATCCTGTTCTTCTCTGCGACGACTCACCTTTAGGTTCCCACCCACGCGTAAGGTTTAGAAATATTCAACACAAGTTTTCCGTTTTCGTCAAGCCACAGTTCCGGCAGCCTTACCCTGTACGCGAATATGGCGTTTAAGCCAAAAGTCACCGAGTGGATTCCAGCCGCAGTTGTTCCAAAATATGCGTCTAGACTAAAGTTTCTTGGAATGTCCTGTTTCTGAAATGCTGAATCAGCTGCTAGACTCATGGTTATGTCCTGTTTTTTGAGTGCAGAATCAGCTCCAAAAGTTCTTGTTATGTCTAACTTCTTGAAGAGGACATCTACCTGTCTTGAAACTGTTTGAAGCAGCAGTGAACCAAAATGAACGTCTACAGCAAAAGATTTGACGATGCTTTGCTTCAGGAAATCAACGTCAACACCAAAGTCTTCCAAGATACCAAGCTTCTGCAGCAGAACATCAACGTCTATCGTCAAGAGTATATCCTGTTTCTTGAAGACTGCATCTACTGTAGCAGTCCGCGGCAGGCAAGCAAATTTCATGTTGTATGGAGACGAGCCTTTTGTCTGATACAAGAATCCAATGAATCCCTCATTTGACTCATAAAAGCCGGTCCATGTGTGATCGCCAACGAATCCGTCAGCAGATTCGTCGAGCCAATCAACTCTGGTTTCCCAGGATAAGCCATTCCATTTGCGGTAGTAGATGTGCGCAAACGTTGGGTAGAAGCCCCAAAAAACATACACCTCATTACGTACAACATCTCGGGTTATCACAGGCGCACAATAGTCCGTTCCGTCGTCTTCATAGGGGATGCTTGATTGTAGAGAAGTTTCGGTTCCGAGACTGTTTGTGCTGTAACTATACTTCACGTACATGATTTCAAGCGGAGATTCAGAGTCAACAAACTTCATGAAAGCTATGTGAACGTTGTCGCCTTCAGCTACTGCCGAATAGAACATGCTATGATAGCTGGTGCTAGTTGTTTTTACTTCAGTTTCCCAGCTTGAGCCATTCCACACCCGAACGTGAATAGGTTCAACATATGAACCAGAATTGTGGGCAGCATAAACCACAGCCATCTTGCCGTTTGTCAGGGGTATAGGCGATACAGCCCATGCAAGCCTGAGAGTGCCACTAAGCTGGTACGGAAAACCGTTTGGTGTAGTTCCCCAAGTGCCGTCGTTGTTTCCGGATTTGATTACATATGGGTAGCATGTTCCGTTAGTGTAGTCCCTGTAGCCTATCCAAACATACCCGTCGGAGTCTACTCCTATGTGCGGGTTACTTGCTTTGTTGTAGGTTGTGGTGACAGTTTGCTCACTGGCAGACCATGTAATGGTCCCGTTACTGTTAGGCTGCCCTCTCCTGTAGTATATTGCAGACTCCCATGGATAGCTACCCGTGGAATTTGCTGCATAATGAACGTATGTTCCATCAAAAAATACGGAAACGTTTGGACCATAACTGCCTCCATCCCTAACAAAGGTTTCAGCAGACCACGACAGCCCATCTGTACTTGTTCTAAAAACGATGTCACTACTACTGTTAGCATAAAAAACCCAAAATCGTCCATTAGCGTAGAAGGCTTTTCGCTGAAAACTGCATTGAGTTCCATAAACAGCGTTGCTTATTCCGACAAGACTCTTTTTTTCGTCACCCACTTTTATGCCCAATTTTTTGAAGAGGGCATCGGTTGCCCAAGTTTTTGTGTAAGTTTGTTCTGTGGATTCTGGTCCAATGTATGTGTCAGCTATAATGACGTCGTCGATGTAATTGGTCATAGCTGAGCCTTGTCCAGCTTGACCTAACCGTATCCATGTAATGTCTGCTACACCTGAATGGTCTAGTCCAGTTTGAGTGATAATCTCGTCGCCGTCAATATAGCCTCTGACTTCGCCATTACTTCCGTCATTAACGACGAACTTGACTTCGATACAATACCATGTGTCAGCTACAAACGATGCGGAATTATAATCGTAATTTGATGACGTCAATTGGTCAGTAATTCTCATGGTATCAGTGTCAAACCGCACAGTGAACAGTGACTGAAAACCGCCAGTTGTTGTTATAGCGTCAAGAACCAGAGCTAATACCGTGGGAACAGTAGACCAACGGATATACCACCTTACATGAAGTGTTGTTTGTCCAGAAAACAGTATTTGAGCATATTCATAGTTCCATAGGGCTGCACTAAATTCTGCGGCGTAGCTACCAGAATGAACAGGGTTACCGACTACAGAGGGAGTTTCGTTTGTGCTGTTCCATGCGCTAAAGTCTCCGCTTTCAAAGCCGTCAGCAAAAATTTCCGTGAAATACTGAAACAGTAGTTCTCGTTGGCTTGGAGTTAATCTGGGAGCCAACATCTTGTGAGCATATTCGCTCATAGCCTCATGGCTTTTGAGGAACCTCGGCGGAACCCGCCACTTCTTTTCGTCGAAGGCTGTTTTGCATTTAGGACAGAAAGCGTTGCTCGATTCGATGTAAGTTCCGCAGTTGGGGCAACGATGCTCCCATTCGGGAAACAGACGTAGAACTTCTTTTGAAAGATTAACTGGAGCCATTAACTACATTCCCTTCTTCGTTTATCTGCAAGACTTTTCTGCCTTCAACACCCAGAACGTAAACTGTTTCTCCATTGACTACTGTGCCTTTCAGCATCTGCAACCTGACCGTGTTAGTTCTGTACGCCACAAGCCTGTCACCATCATCCACAGTTATTGTATATGATGGGTTTTTGGATGGAACCACAACCGTCTTCTCGGATTCCAGTATCCGATGAGCCAGCTGCGGATTAAAGGGGTACCACCCGAACCGTTTCAGTTTCTGGTGGTCAACCTCTGAAAATCTGTTTTCTTTACCTGTTTCTGGATCAAACTGGGGCAACGCGGAGCTGTCAGTGTACTCGGCTATCCAAAAATAAACAATAGGACGATAACCGAGCAACGTGGCGCCTCCTAGATTTCGTCGTACTTGAAGCTGAGGGTCTCGTCTGTTTGTTCTCCTTGCACAGCATCACTTGCTACTCTGCACTGCAAAACAACGGCTTTCGTTTTTCCTGTGCTGGTGTGGTCTGTTGAGTCGATTATTGCGGGCGAACCCTCTGTATCGCTGGCAACGTTTGCTGTAGGCGTTGATTGCCCATTGTAGTAGCCGTGTCCGTTGCTGCCGTCTTCTATGCTGTCTCCTGTGTCTGCTTCTGTTCCCGTTGCCACATCATACTCTGTTGGTATTGGGCATCCGTGGTCGCCAGAGTCTCTGTTGCCTCTTCGCAGTTCGCCTCCTGTTCCGAAGTTCCAGCCTACGGCGCCGTCGGAATAGAAGCGCACATTGTTGATTTGTGTGAAGGTTCCGGCTAGGTCTAGGCAGACGTGAATCCAGTAGCTGTATTTGTAGCTGCTTACGGGTATCGTAATCGGATAGCTTGTGTCTGCGGGAGCGAACTGGTCTCGTGTCTGTAGTCTGGTGCTTGCGGTTACGTTGTTGTATGTTCCTGGGGTGCCATCTGAGCCTCCCACTGCCTGCTGCACATTTACTGTTGCAACCATCTTGTTTGTTTCCTCCATTCTGTTTTATGAAATGTTTTCTTGGATTTGTTCAATGAAATTAGCTGAGTCACGCGTGATGGTGATGGTCTTAGTTACTGAGCCGCTTGTGACCTGTATTTCTGTGATGTAACCTGCCAGATTGCGGATAACCGAAACATTGTGGGCGGTTCTGATTCCGTGGATGGCATCGTGTATTGCCTTGTAGGCGTCGGCGTAGTTACCCCAGTTAATTTCACTCATGCTTTTTCACCAAAAAAGGGGGAAGTTCGGGTCAAAAGAGAACTTTTAGACTAGTTTACCAGCCTGTTCCTCTTGCCACACCTTTACTCCGTAGCACGCCAAGACCGATACGTTCTGAGGCTGCAATGCCGTACCTGTCCTGTTTCGGATTCTCGAAGGGCTCAGTCAGTATGTCTCTTCGCAGAAGCATAACAGCGGCAACGTCAGTGTCGATGCAGTAAACTGTTCCAGCAGCTACTTTGGTGCTGACAACAATCTTCATGCCAAGATAGGTTTCGCCCAGGATTCCTCTGCGGATGTCAGCCATGCCTCCGAAGTAGAAGCTGTGGATGAACTGGTCCTGCTGCCACAAATCAGCCAGCTGCGCAGGATTGATTACCAGGACTTTGGCGTTGAAGTTTTCTGCTTTTACTCGGTTCCAGAATCCGACTAGTCCTGCCCAGTCAAGGGTTCCAGAGCCGTTGTATTCGCTGCCTCCTGCCAAGTTGCCTGCGTCTATGTCATCGTAGACTTCAAGGACCTTTTCTGTTTCCAGCTCTGCAATTGCTCTGCCGACTTCAGCGGTTTGCCGCTCCATTACACCCCATGCTGCATCTTCAAAGAATTTCTTGGAGTATTCTGCTCCTGCTTTGATTTCCATGTCGGCTTTGACATCCACTGTATCATACTTTTCCTGAGTAATCCACACCTGTGAGAGTTCAGCTGTTTTGTGGGCTTTGCCTAGTTTCGCTTTCGGAAACCGCACCAAAGTTTCGGTAGTGGGTAGCACCCAGATGATTTCGCGTCCGATCAGTGCGGGTTTGGCTGCATCCACAACAACGTCATGCATTTTTCCGAGGGCGTTGGCTGTGTCGCTGAGAAGAGCTTCCCTCATTACCGCATTGACCATGAGGTTCGATTTGGCTCTCTTAAGAAGCTCGGGCATTATAGGCTGATATTCGGGGTCTTTGACTATTGCTTCAAAAAGTTTCGGCAACTTCTTGTCCTCCCTTTTAGGCTTTAGATACGTGAACAAGCCCAGTGTCCCCGCTGCCAAAGGTCTGCAGGGCGACACCAACTTTTCTGGCGATCCTGTCAGGCAACTCTGTTTCGTCATAGGTTACTGAACCATCAGCCAATGTGATGGCTTGGGCGTTTGCGTCTGTTTGCACGGCTTCTCCTCTGTTGATTGCTGCTCCTGCCGTCACTTTTACTACTCCGCGGGTGCAAACTGAGCAGACTTCTCCGCTCTCAACGGTGGATATTGCTACTCCAAGGGCATACTGTGTTGATGCAGTGCATTTGCTGACGGTCATGTCGGCACTCAAATACACGAAGTCACCTTTTGCTATGGCGGAGGCGGCTTCGAAGCTGAGAACTGTTCCGTCGCTTATCATTTCTCCAGTTTCTGCGTCAGGCCATAAGTCAGTCACGTTTCTTCCTCCAGTTTTGTTGCGGTTTGGTCAAGTTCATCCTTGCTTACTCCCGGTCAAGTCTGTTGACTGTGAAGCGAGCCTGTGCCGTATCTGCCGCACAAGCAACTGAGGCCCAATACTCCATGCCCTAACTATCCAATCTTCAGGCAACAAGCTGAGAACCTCCTGTTTAGATATCAAATCAGAGGGCAGGGGCTCAGACGACGCTATTATGGCTTCGCCCAAGGGTTTTGGAGGTTCAGGTTGCAGCTGAGGCTCTATGATTTGGGTGTAGTTGGGATGGCTGCTGAGCCATTCCTCTGTCTTGTCTAGGGTCCAGCCCTTGTTTTTCATGAAAAGTAGTGCCATGGGTTGGGGGTTTTCGGGTTTCGCCCTAAGGAGCCCGTAGATGCCCTGTATGCCGTTGGCTTGGTCGAGCCAAACAATCGAAAAATGTTCTTCCATGAAGGCTGCGGGCTCAGCTAGTTGGTGAAGAATGAATTGTTGGGGGCTAGCCTGCTCTTTAGCTCTGGTTTTTGATTCTTTGAGTTTTTTGATTATGGCTTCC
>PIXS01000144.1 GCA_003096255.1 Candidatus Bathyarchaeum sp.
TCTTTTTCGCTGATTCCGTCAACAATTGTTACAGCTTTTCCCCATTTTCTGGTTTCCAAGCGAACACGTATTCGTTGTTGTTCTTTCCCTATTTCTTCGCAGACACAAATATCTGTAGGTAATCCGCAGGTTGGGCAAATTGTAGCCATGTTACTCAACATCATAGCACCCGTTGACCTATATAAGATTTTCAATGTTATACGTAACGAGTACAACAGCACTTTTGAACACAAAACCAAGACCAGCTTTTCAAAACAATCAGAATCTGTGTCCCACAAAAGCAACTACAAGATTCAAACTAGATGAAATAAAGAAACAAAACTAGCTGTAAACACAAAAAGAAAGAATTAAGAAAATTCTGAATTGAAGTTATGTGGTTTATTTCCTATCTTCGACCACTATCATCGTCAAAGTTGACCTGACTTTTTCTAAGCTTCTCAGATTCCATGTGACAATCTCTTTGAGTTTGTCCATGGTGTCAGCTTTAACCGTTGCAATGATGTCGTACACGCCGTAAACCATGTACGTCTCTTTAACCGATTCCATTTTTTTCAGGGAAGCCAAAACGCTGTCCACAGCACCAGTCTCGGTTGTTATCAAAACATACGCCATAGGCATTCTACATTATCCCCATTATTCTACCTTGAATAACAAGAATTATTCCCTGATTCAGTTAAATAGCTTTGCCATCAACCCAGAAACAAACCAACCCAAGGTTAAACCAACAAAACAACAACAAAAAGAACCCCCGCCTCCAGAAATCTCGACAAAACCCTAAAAATAAAACCCACATAACCTATAACACAAAACGGGCCAGAGTGCCAAACTGGCACCTGAACCTCAAAAATATTAGTATACTAAAGGTTAATTTCTAAAATTTATCTAAATATTCGATTTTTATAACGTTATTTTCTTTAGGTCACCCTTTTCATCTGGGCCACTTCCAAGCATGCCAAACAATCAGTGCGTAAAGCATAATTTCTGTAATTGTAAAAACATAAGAATATGCCCATGTATTCACACCAGAAACATAATAGTAAGCATATGTAATGAGAATGACACCAGTAAAGAACATACTTAAGATGATATTTGCCAAGCGATTCACCCTAGGTCTCAATATCAGGGACATGAAAACCATAATACTTGGAATGACCATCATTACCGCATTTCCGAACAAAACTTCTTGAGTTATTAGTACACCGTCTATTTCCCCTGATATCAATTCCTCTAGAACCCCTGGCTTATAGTTATCCCAAACAGCAGCAAATAAATAACAAAACATTTCTGCTATCCATAATGCTGAAAGTTTGATTTTCACATTTATTTTAAAATCTTCCATTTTTTTTCTTCCTATATTATTAACAAAGAGTAGAAAGTTGTCAAAGTTACATATAGTATTAAGGGTTAAAGCTTATTTTCAAACCCAATTTGGAAATCGTTTGAAACAGAATAGTTGATTAAATCAGGTTCGTTATTGGCCAAAATTGGCTGTAGAAAAGTTCAATCTTAATGGATTTATTTCTGGTTAGTCTAGTTAAATAATGTACGACGTTGGTATGTCCTGATGAGGTTATCCTAGTGTGCCTTCAATTACATCGACTTTCAATCTAGATTATCTAAATATTTATCATAAGACAGTAGCACCCAGCAGACAAACCCGCTGCTCCTGCACCAATAATGATAACAGACTTTCGAGTCGAGTTCTTAGTTCCATTGGTCATTTTAGAAATCTCGCAAGTTTCTATTGAAATATTAAAACGGTATTCTCAAGTTTATAATAAAATTTAGAGCTAAAGAACACAATCTCTATCATAAAAAGGCGAAAAGTGCATGCGCATTATTTGTCAACGGTAATAATATCGAACTTGCGTATATGACCATCACGTGCTAGCACAGAACCCGTGAGAACCCGAGTATATTTCTAATTATTGCACTCAAACCAAAGATCAATGGTATTGCGATGATCGCCACAATAATAGCTTTGATGAATGCAGGTATGACGATAGGTAGGAGGAGAATTTGAAATCCTACGATTATTATCGCATGAATGATATATGCAGTATATGCACTACCACTCATATTATTCAATATCATATTGCTTCTATTCAACCTAGTTCTGAACACGTAGAGTATACCAATAGTTATTGATAGAAGTGCTGATGACTCCCAAAAAGAAAAGATCAATGATTCAATGGTAAATCCGCCGAAGAAAGGCGTGATATCCAGAGCGGACAAATCGACCAACACCACAAGTAGAAGTGGAAGTGCTATAACTACACAAGTTGCTATACTTATCCAGCGCTTAGCTTGGGCACTCCCTAATTTATCAAACCATTTTCTATAATAGGCTAAGATTCCAACCCCGAACATGAATACATAGGAAGTAAAATGTGCTAGCTGAAAATTGAATATAAAAACTGTGCCAATTGGACTGAAGATTCGAACAACATAAGTCAGACCTGCAATTATTATGATGCTTGCAAATATCATCGTGTCCCTCGGAAATGGTTTTTCACTATCTGGTGAACACGTAGATCGAATCCTTCTATATAGCACATAACATCCTGCAAAGATCAATAATGCAAGAATGAACCATAAATGATCCACACCAATGGTGAATGTACTGATTCGATTGAGAATGACTTCCTCAAATGTCCAACTCTGTCTGTAAGCATAAATTCTTACAATGAACTCTGTTACAGGTGAAATGAAAACGACATACGCCACGATAGGAATTCCTAACCTGATCAATCGATCCTTGAAATAGGTTGATCCTCCCTTCTTCTCAAACGATCTTGGCGTAAAGTATCCTGCAAGCAGGAAAAAGAATGCCATAAAATATGACTGATTTATTGCATTGAATAGCGTGAATAATATTTGAGTTGCGCCATCAATTGGATAGAAACTGCTCTCGTTCAAGATCCAGCCGCCTGAACCTCCATACGCAATAGTGATGTGATGAAGAAACACTAGGATAATCAGGTAGATTCGGAGGTTATCAATATAGAAAACTCTCAATTTCGTAAATTCTTGAGTCACTGCCAAAATCTCACCTATAATCAAAGAGTTACAAAACTTCTGCTTCAAAATGTTATAAGTTTTTAGAAAATATTATTTCATCTTTGTGTGGTTTTAGAATTATCTTTGAATCTAAAAAGGAAATATTGTGCACTTGATCTCTCAAGCTTTTACGAGTTATTTCAATGCACACTTTAGGGATTAAATTTTAACCAAAATATGACATTTAATCAAATCATCAAATGAGCAAATCAGAAGAGCAAAAACAAACATCTAATAGTATATTTTAGTCTATAACTCACTTTTAGTATACTAATAGTAGTTCATTGTTGAAAACTACCTTTTCGCTACTACTGTTTAGAACTTAGCATTTTTCTTCGTTTGTCTTCGCCGGGTTTTACTTTTTCTTCCACGAGGTGGTATAGCCTTTCGTAGATGTGACAGTTCTTAGAATGGAAAATGAGTTTTCCTGTTTGGAGGTTCATGTTTGCTGTTCTGTTAATCTCGGAAACTAGTGCCTCGTTAAACATCTGAATACCTGCAATGTTGGCAGGCAAACCCGCATACGCATCCCACGACCTGAAATAACACGTCAGATGCAGTTTGTTGTCTGAAATTTCTGTGTCCATTATGCTCAGGCAGGGTGGTTCATGCTTTCTGTTTTTGGTCAACTGTTTCTTGATGTCTTCTGGAAGCCTGATAACAAAGGTGACTTGCCTGTCCTGAATTTCGTCTGCGTAACGTTTTATCGCCTCTTCTACTTGGTCAACGGGGTCACGCATTCTGCTTCCATAGGTATAAGTTTCTTCTTCGATTTCACCAGACCACAAATACTTCAACGCGTACCAGTTAACATAATCCATGTCACAGGGCGCCATAAAATCCAGCAACGGACGGTTGGCAGGGTTAGTAATTTCTATACTTACGTTGAGCTTCTTAGTTTCAGTAATCTCCGAACCATAGCCAACATTGAAAACCTCTCCGTTGTACCATATTTCATTTAACACCTTATACCACGCGTCGGGACAATCAAAAGCCTTGATTACCGCATACTTCAACAGAAACCCTCCATGTCCAAACTACTATTCTGACTACCAACTAATATTGTTAATCGAAGGAACCGTTAATCCTGCGTTGCCTGTAATTGTCGTAGTCAGGCACTATTCGGTCGTACTCTTTATCCATCAAAGTTGACGAAACCATAAAGTCCGCAGTAGAACGGTTACACGCCACTGGAATGTTCCACACTACTGCCATGCGCAAAAGAGCCTTAACATCAGGGTCATGGGGCTGAGATTCCAGAGGGTCCCAGAAAAATATCAGAAAATCGATTTCTCCGTTAGCAATTTTGGCTCCAATTTGCATGTCGCCGCCAAGAGGGCCACTCTTGAGCCTAGTTACATTTAGGCCTGCTTTTTCAAGGACTTTTCCTGTGGTTCCTGTTGCGTAAAGGTCGTGCAAACTCAACAGATACTTGTTAAACTCAACCCACGTAAGCAGGTCTTCTTTTTTGTGGTCGTGAGCAACCAATGCAATTCGTTTTCTTTTTGTCATGACAACTTTCTGGCCGGTCATTTTCTTTTACCTCTAATATAGCCTACCTTTCTTAACCAAATATCAAAGAAAAGAGTTTGCTATATGCAATATTGTCAGTCTTTTTTGGACTCAGAACCTTTTGGTTGGTAGTTGCACCATGGGTCGTCTGCTAGGTAGTCGCCTTTCATTTCTGTTGGTTCATGTAACGCGCCACAAAAGTCCATCTGATCAGCAGTTACTCCGTAGGCTCTTGCTCGGCAGCCCCCACAATCTTCACGGTGGTCGCATATTCTGCATTTTCCTTTTAGCTGGTCAAAGTCTCGGAGTGCCTTGAAAACTTCTGAGTTAGTCCAGATGTCTTTAAAGGATTTTTCTCGGATGTTTCCCAGAGTAACTGGCATATAAGGACAGGGCGTAACCTCTCCAGAAGGATATATTCGGCAGTAGTAGAGTCCAGCCATGCAGCCCCGAACCCAGCGGGACATGTCAACGCCTTGGTCTTTGGCGATGCGCATAAACTGAGGAGCACAAGAAGGCTTCACATTCAGTTTATACTTTGTAGTTTTGGCTAACGTGTTTTTTATCATTTCTTCGTACATTTCTGGTGTTATGTCTTCAATGTCTGTTCCCCTTCCCGTAGGCACTAGGAAGAACAAATGAAAGTTCTCAACACCAAGACTTTCAGCCAACGCCATTATGTCGTCAACTTCATCATAGTTCTGCTGCGTAACCGTGCAGTTAACCTGAACCTGTATTCCAGCCTTTTTCAGCGACTTAATGGCCTCTACTGCTTGTTCCCAGCAGCCTTTAACGCCGCGGAACTCGTCATGACGTTCAGGTATACTCGAATCCAAACTGATTGCAACTGTCCACATTCCTGCTTCTTTGAGTTTTTTAGCAACCTCATCGTCGATTAGCATGCCATTGCTTCCCATTCCCATCTTCAGGCCACGACCTGCACCATACTTGATAATCTCGTAGATGTCATCTCTTAGCAGAGGTTCGCCGCCACTCAAAATCAGCAGGGGTCTGCTAACTTCAGTAATCTGGTGAATTAGCATCTTGGCTGCGTCAGTGCTCAGCTCGTCAGGCATCTTTGTGTCTTTAGCGTTAATGTAGCAGTGTGCGCACTTCAGGTTGCACTTTAGGGTCATGTTCCAAGAAATTACTAAAGGAACATACTTTTCTGTAGTTGGAGCAGACGAAGTAGGAGCAATACTAATAGTATACTCACATTTTCCGTCAGACGCCAGGGTTTTATCCTGAGAAACCAAAACAGGGAACGGAATAAACCTCTCAAACATGGACTGGGCATGAGCCTTGCAAAAGTTTTTACAGAAAAGCTGTCCTGTTCCGCTTTCGGGGGCTTCTTTTTCCATGTATTTGTGGCTGCCAAAAATTGGACAGTTCAAAAACCGCATAAAGCCGCTGAGATTTTGCATGTCCATTTTCATTTCGAGGAAGTGGTCGCTTAGCATCAGTTTTTGTAATTTTTCTTTTGCTATCCCAACCTTTAAGGAAACGTCAAAAGCAGAATCAACAGTTTTTTCACCAAACTTCTTCTGCACTTGAGCCATGGTTTCAGCAACTTTTTGTTTTCCCAAATCTTTGGATAGTTTTTCAACAATAAAGAAACCCTTTATGGTTTCATATTCTTGACCAAGACGCATCAACACAATCTGTTTGGTCCATTCAGAAAACAGGTCTTTGATTTCCTTTTCGGCGTTGGGGTCTTTTTGGTCGAGCATTTCTTCAAGTTTTTTGGTCTGCTGGCTCAACATGTTGAAGAGCTGAATCTTTTCTTGAACTTCAAGGTTCCAATTTTTTGGGTTTAGTCTGGCCTTATCATCTATTACCGTCACGTCTTTTAGTAGTTCTTTGGCGTCTGAAACAAAATCTGCGTAAAAATTGCGTGTTTTTTCTTCTACGGATGGGGATTCAATGTCTAGTTCTTCCAAGATGATTTTGGATTCTGCAGACATTTTGCTTACCATTGCCATGTGGTAAAGCAGTGAGCCTTCCATTCCTGGCTCGCCAGTTCTGCCTGAAGAACCGCGGAAAATTTCGTCAACTAGCTTTTTTGCTGTTTCATAGTCTTCTTTGGTTATGGCTTCTGATGCGATGTCTAGTTTGGTTTTTCTTTCTTTTAGTAAAAGTGCCCACTTGTGACAATGGTATTCGTCAAACTTCGTTAAGGCTACCCTCTCCGTGAACGATTTAATGGCGTTAAAGCGTTGACAAGTTATAAACTCTTTGTTATTACAAGGATGATGTAAACTAAACATTACTAAAAGTAAAGTTTATATTACATTTACTGTGTTATGATAACATCGGGTGTGTTAATGAATTCCAAAACAATAACAATATGCAGAGTTGCCCTTGCAGCCTTTATGGGCGGATTGATACCTTTGCTTATTGATATTGGAAACCCGGTGCTGCCTGTATTCTTCATTGTCGGTGGAATCGTTCTTACTTGGAGTCTAGTCCGCAGAGACCGACGAAGTCTTGTTGACGAACGCGCTCAACTAATAAGCCAGAAAGCATCTGCCACGTCGTTGTTCGTTTTTCTTTTAGGGACAACCCTTGTTGGCGTTGTTCTTGTAACACTCAGTAACGGTGGCTACCCAAACTTTTCGCCGATAGGTTACACTTTGATGTATTCTGCTTGCGGTTTACTGGTGTTAAACCTGATTTTTGGAGTATACTACCGGCGAAAATATGGGGGATAATAATTACGTGCAAACAAAACTTAAGGTGTATCGAGCAATGCATAACTTAACACAAGAAGACCTCGCAAACGCTGTTGGAGTAACCCGGCAAACAGTAATCGCCATGGAAAAAGGACAATATAATCCTTCGTTGGAGTTGGCTTTCAAAATTGCGCGTTACTTCAAA
>PIXS01000145.1 GCA_003096255.1 Candidatus Bathyarchaeum sp.
GATTTGAAACTAAAAAAAGCTATCTTGATGTGTTCGCTCAGTTTTTTGATTTTCTCCAGGTCTGCATAGTCCAGATATTCTCGAATTTGTTGTGCTGAGTTTTTCAGAAAAAAGGTAGTTTTCAACAATGAACTACTATTAGTATTCTAATATGATTGTTGATTTCGTTTTTTGCGCAGTTTCTTTTTGTAAACAGTGCCCAAAAGAGTGAAGGACAACAAAATTGGCAGAATAATCCATGACACGAACTCAGGTAGTACTTGGTATTGGCTTGGTTGTCCATACAGTTCTTCGGTTGTTATTGTGTTTCCTGCCATGTCTTTTGCGATTATGTTGTAGGTTACGTTTGTGGCGTGGGGGAATCCGGGTAAGGTGCAGTTCCAGATGTTTGCTTCTAGGTTCGCCATTTCGGTTGTGGTCCATGTTTGGTTGTCGATGGTGTAATTCAAAGTAACTTGGTCTACTCCGCTTGTGGTGTCAGTTACTGTAGCGTTAACTTTGGCGCCTTCCTCAAAGCTTCCGTTGACGGTCAGGGGCAACACAGTTACACCAGATATGTCTGGAGAAATTGTGTCAACAGTAAACCAGACAGTCGCAGATTCACTGGTTTCGCTTCCAGTGAAGTTCGCAACAACCATCAACTCATGAAGTCCATCGCCAAGACCAGAAAGTACTGTAACGTTTTCTGCGTCAACTGGGGGTTGTCCATCCAAACTGTAAACCACGCTTGTGGCTGTTTCGTTTACTAAGTAACTGAAGGGTACTTCTGAAGTAGCGTATGTTCTGTTTTCTGGCAATACAATGGTGACTCCCAAAATTGGCAACTCAACAGTGAAGTATTTGGTGTTTGATGCACCAGTGTTTCCTGATGTGTCATTTGCGTAAACAACCAGAAAGTGTTGACCTTCCGTTAGCCCAGTTAGGGTTGTGTTTCCATTGATTGTTATGTTACTTTGGCCATCAAGGCTGTAACATATCCAGTCTGTTGGCTCATCAACCGTGAAATCTAGTGGAACATCGTTGGAGGTGTAAGTCGTGTTAGTAGGAGACAAAACGGTAACAGCAGGAGGCGTTGTGTCAGGAACTGTTTTGTTAACCGTGAAAACCACTGATACGTTTTCACCGAAGAAACTGTCAGTGTAGTTGACACACATCAACAGCTGGTGCACTCCATCAACAAGACCAACAAGAGTTGTGTTTCCAGGCTCAGTGTAGTTTCCTTCGCCATCCAACTCAAAGTAGGTGACATAGCACGTTTCATTCTTGATGTATATTAGTGGCACATCTGCTGTGGTGTAGGTCGTGTTTTCAGGTGACAAAAGGGTAAAGCCAGAAGAAACAGGCGCAACGGTGAAGTATACTGTGTCTGAGGCAGTGAAGTTTCCAGGGAAGTACTCGTTGTAGATTACGATGTTGTGGGGTCCTTGAGTGAGGTCGGTTAGGGTTGTGTTTCCGACAAAGGTTACGTTTTCTTGGCCATCCAAACTGTAGGTCATTACCTGAATTGGTGTGCTTGTGGTGTATTCTAGGGGAACGTCTGTTGTTGTGTATGTTGTGTTTTCAGGAGACAGCAACACAACTTCGGGCACTACAAATTCTGTAATGAAGGATGCAGTTAACTCGGTGTATTCGTCCACGTTAACTATTCGGGTTCTGTTGGTGTCGCCGTCGCTCCATTGGCTCCAGTTGTAAGTTTTTTCTCCGAAAACATACGTTTCTGGCATCACCAACGTTACTAAGGTGGTTTCGTTGTAAGTTTCAGACCACGGAGTTGTATGTGGCTCGTCTTGAGCCGTGAACGTAACGCCGCCAGGAAGGCTGTCTACTACTAGCGTGCATGAGTCAGACAGGTTTGAGCCGTAGGGGAACATGAGGGGGTAGTTGTCTTGGTCTGTTTCAAATATGATGTAGGGTGTATCTCCTATTCCGTCCCCATCAGCGTCTTCTCCGTAGTAGTTGCTCCAGTAGTTACCGCCAGAGGGATAACCGTCATCCCAGAGGTTGATGCAATTTTGGACAGAAATTGAGTATTGGTTTGCTATGAGGCTGTTGTGGTAAAACTTGTTGTTACTAGCATTAACAACAGTTATTCCGGTTCTGCATTGTGAAATTGTGTTTCCAAAAGCAGTTGAATCAGAACATGTGTAGAATCCGAAACCAACAAAGTTGTTTGTTAGTGTGTTTTCAGAAACAGTGATGCCAGATGAATAGAAACTGTGAATGCCTTGAGTTGTGGTAAATTTGACGTTGTTTTCAGAAACAAGACAGTTAGAAGAGTTCCCAATGCTAATGCCACGCATAGCACTATTTGTTATATCATTTGCTGAAAATTCACAATGATCAGAAAGTACGACACAAATGCTATGTTCAGTCGTGTCTGTTATGATGTTGCCAGACGCAGTGGTGTATGAGCAATCCCAAACGTAGACTCCAATTTGGCTGACTGTTATCGTGTTGTCAGAAAAAGTGTTGCTAAAAGATTTGGAAGTGCCGATGCTCAAACGGCTGTTTGTTATAGTGTTTCCAGAAACAGAAACAAAAGAAGAATCGTATAATTCTAGTCCATCGAAATTATTCGTCAAAGTGTTTCCAGAAACAGTGACAAAGGAAGAACTAACAAGAAGGATTCCGCGCATTGAACAAACGGATATTATGTTTCCAGAAACAGTACTATACGATGATCCGCGAAGACAGATACCATCGTAGCTGTTTTGCACAGTAAACCCGCTAACAGTTACGTTATCTGCGTTAACAGTTACTGCAGCTTGATTGTTGCCTCCAGTTCGGTCAATTATTGTTGTAAGTTTGTTTTCTCCGACAAGTTGCAGACTGTCTGTGTTAACAATAACTGCCTCGTTGTAAGTTCCTGCTCTAACGAAGATAGTGTCTCCAGGACTTGCTGCATCTACCGCTTGTTGAATTGTGGAAAAATCGTCAGGGACGGTTATCGTTACAGGTTGACTTAAAACAACTGGCGTAGTAAAAGCCACAAGCAAAACAAAAACTAACAACAACGAGGCTCTTCTCATCTTAATCATTCTCCATAAAGTTTAGGTCTAAACGTAAGAACACAAAAAACACGCGAATAAACAACGACTCAACAAACATAGTCATTTCTATTCAATAAATCATACAGGATAATTAAATAAATAAATTCTTGTCAAGAAAATTTGACTAAAAAAATCACCAAAAATTGTACTAATTGTGAATCAGGTCAAGAAAATTTGACCCAACAAGC
>PIXS01000146.1 GCA_003096255.1 Candidatus Bathyarchaeum sp.
CAAATAATATTAGCGCCTCGACAGCTCCAAAGGCAACAAACGTAACTCCTCTTGGAATGAACATTGAAATTCGTTCAGCAGCGTACAGGCCATTCGCAGTAAGTAGATCAGCGGTAGTGTACTTAAACGGCAACATCATATAAACAAGAACAGTAATCGCTTGAATTACAACAAGTGCCCAGCCCCAGCTTCTCCCTCTAAGAATCCCAAACGCCGAAAAGAACCCCGTGAACGCCACAAATCCAAGAATATTTGGAAAGAGAGGCCATGAACCATCGGGAAACCTTATGCCCTTAACCACCAAAATAGAAAGCACAGTCACTATAGCTTCTAGGGCAAGAAGATAAGCTACTTCTTTTGGCAAGTTGGGGAATTTCTTGATTTTGCGGCGTTCTGCTTCCTTCCATGCTTCAACTGCTCCAACAGACGCCAACGCCTCTTTTCCAGTGTCAGTTAAGCCATAAGTGCCATCCCTCTGTATCTCTATGAGTTCCCCGAGTTTTTTGATGTGGTGGTCAAGGTTTCCGCTGCTGCTTATTCCTAATTGTCTCTTTAAAGAAGCAAAAGTTGAAGGCTCGTTCTCTAGAAGTTTGAGAATTTTTATGCGCGTGGGGTGAGAGATTGCCTCAAAGAGCTCTGCAGGATTCTCCACTTTTTTGTCCCCACCAACTAATTATTTCAAGTTACATATAATTCCTGCATTCTTGACCACCCCTGTCTCATTACCTGACAGACTAGAATACATGAGTCTAAGACACGATGACTGGTTGGTTGTGGCTAACCTAAAACTATTTTATTGTACACTCTTCCATTCTCTTGTGGGAATATAAAGATGGGAAAAGGTTCTGGTTTCGGAAAAACAATCCTTTTCGGAGAACACTTTGTTGTTCACGGCGTCCCCGGAATCGCATCAGCAGTCGATTCAGCCGCTGACGCAACAGTAACAAAAGCCCAAAAAGGAATCAACGTCACAGACGAAAGAAGCGGCGCAAAAGGGTACGCAGAAAAAAAGAAACTACAACAACTAGAGTCCATAGAACGAATGCTGACGGCAATGGACCTGAACCCCAAAGATGTCGCATTAGAGATTTGGCTGGGCGGAAACCTTCCCGGATTCAGTGGACTTGGAGCCTCTGCAGCAAGCAGCGTGGCGATTGCCCGAGCCATAGCCGAAGAATTCAACCTAACTTGGTCAGATGAACGAATTAATGACATCGCTTATGAAGCGGAGAAGGCTTATGCGGGAAACCCGTCAGGCATCGATAACACTGCAGCAACTTTTGGCGGCTTAATCTGGTTCAAGAAAAATTTGGCAGGGGGTTCGAACATGATTGAGCAGCTTAGCATACGGGAGCCCGTGGAAATTGTCATCTGCAACACTGGCATCGTCGCCAACACCAAAGCGATGGTTGCTGGAGTGGCAGAACGAAAGAAACAAAACCCCACCAAGTATGGTGCGCTCTTCAGTCAAGCCGAGGAGTTGGCGCATAGGGGAAGACGGGCGCTGGACGAGTTTGACATCCGGCAAGTTGGCAAGTTGATGGATGAGAATCATCGGTTGCTACAAGAGATAGAAGTTTCCTGCAAAGAACTGGACTACCTTGTTGAGTTAGCCCGAAACATGGGCGCCTATGGAGCGAAAATGACTGGGGGCGGAGGCGGAGGATGCATGTTAGCCCTAACTCCCGGAAAAGACCTGCAGGAAGCTGTTGCGGTTGCCATGGAGAATGAAGGCTTTAAAGTGTTAAGAACAAAGATAGGAATCAGGAAAGTGTGAGGGAACGGTTTTGGGTTTTAGAGACTTCATAAAACAGCTTGAACAGGAAGGACAACTAACAAGAATACAACAAGAGGTTTCGACAGACCTTGAGCTTGCAGGAATAATCGAGGCAATGGGCGAAAAACCCTGCTGCTTCGATAAGGTGAAAGAGTCCAGTCTGCCCGTTGTTGCGGGTCTGGTGTCCTCCAAAGCGTTGGTTGCCAAAGCCCTGAACATGGATGTGCAACAGATTTTGCCCAAACTGTCAAGGGCCATAGAAAACCCTGAAGCTCCAGAGATTGTCAAAACTGGAGAATGTCAAGAAGTCGTAGAACAGAACGTTGACTTAAACACCTTGCCCATAATGAGATACACTGAACAAGACGGCGGAAAATACATTCCATCCGCCATCTCTATCATCAAAGACCCTGAACTGGGCAGAAACACATGCTTCCACAGGCTAATGCTGATTGGAAAAAACAAGTTCGTGGCACGTATCGTAGAGAATAGGGGAACCGACACTGCCCTCAAGAAGGCAGGAGGCGAACTTGACATAGCCATGTGCATCGGCAACTCCACAGCAGTTCTTCTTGCAGCGTCTACATCGTTGCCAATGGGTGTTGACGAGCTGGGAATGGCTAACGTTTTAGAGAAGACTGAGCTGGTGAAATGCAAGACCATTGATGTTGAGGTTCCAAAAGACTGCGAGATTGTGCTCGAGGGAAGGATAACTAAAGAACAGGTGTCTGAGGGGCCTTTCCTTGACTTAACTGGGATTGTTGACAGGGTTAGACAGCAGCCAGTGATAGAAGTCAAGTGCATCACCCACAAGAAAAACCCGATTTACCAGACTATACTGGCGGGCAGAAACGAGCACAAAGTGTTGATGGGCATGCCTAAGGAGCCAACAATCTTTAACGAAGTCAACAAAGTCTGTGACTGCCGTGACGTTTACATAACCACTGGCGGCTGCAGCTGGCTCCATGCAGTAGTTCAGATAGCTAAACAGAATCCTGATGATGGAAAGAAGGCGATTCAGGCAGCTTTTGAGGGTCACAAGTCCCTGAAGCACTGTGTTGTCGTGGATGATGACGTGGACATTTATGACAGCGACGATGTTGAGTGGGCTCTTGCAACAAGATTTCAGGCAGACAAAGCTGCGGTGATTATGCCAAACATGCCTGGGTCTTCTCTTGATCCGTCTGGAGATTTAACTGAAGGAAAGAAAGCCCGAACCTGCAAGATGGGCTTGGATGCAACGATTCCTGAGAGTGGAACGGGTAAAGGATTTAAAAAGGCAAATTACCGAAAAGTTGACTTAAACAAGTTCCTGTGATCTTATGTACTTGACAAAAAATGAAGAAAAGATGCTGGATGGCGAAGAGGGCTACGCAGTAAAAAAGTCCATGGAGATACTGGTTGCCCTCGGAAACATCTACGGCGCCGAACGACTCGTAGAAATCGGGTCAGTTCAGGTTGCGGGAGTCTCATACCACAACCTCGGAGATGCAGGACTAGAATTTCTTAACGAACTTGCAAGAGACGGCAAAGTCAAAGTGCTGACAACCCTGAATCCTGCAGGAATGGACCTAGAAGACTGGAAAAACCTTGGAATCGACCCCGAGTTTGCCAGAAAACAGAATCTGGTCATTGAAGCCTTCAGCAAAATGGGTATAATCATCTCCTGCACCTGCACACCGTACCTGATAGGCAACCTGCCAAGATACGGCGAGCATATTGCATGGTCAGAATCTTCGGCAGTTACCTTCGCCAACTCTGTTATTGGAGCAAAAACAAACAGGGAAGGGGGACCGTCGGCTCTTGCGGCAGCCTTTGTGGGGAAAACTCCCTGCTACGGTCTTCATTTGGATGAGAACAGGGTGCCAGACACTCACGTGGAAGTAAAGGCAGACTTGAGCAAGTTTTCGGATTGGGGCGCTCTGGGCTACTGTATCGGAAAGATGGTGCAGAACAAGATTCCCTACATCACGGGAATCGATGTTGTGAGTTTGGATGAGTTGAAGTCCTTCTGTGCGTCTGTGGTGACTTTCGGCTCAAAGCCCCTGTTTTACATGCAGGACATAACTCCCGCATCCGAGAAGCACAGTCCGCCAAAAGAGAAGATAACAATCGAGGACAGCGACATCAAAAAAGCGTACGAAGCAATAAACGATGACACGGAGGACGTCGATTTCGTGTGTATCGGTTGTCCCCACGCCTCCATCAAGGAGATAGCCAAAATCGCAGACCTCCTCAAAGGCAGGAAGATTGCGGCAGATACAGAGTTCTGGGTTGCAACATCAAGACCCATGAAGCAGCTTGCCGATAAACGGGGCTACACTGAGGTGATTGAATCTGCGGGCGGAAAGTTTGCCTGTGACACTTGCATGGCTGTGGCTCCCTTGAAGGGAAGATTTAGGACTGTTGCCACAACCTCTGCCAAGGGCTGCTACTATTCTAGACATAATCTGATGATGACAAAGATGGGGAGCTTGGAAGAGTGCATAGAAGCTGGAGTGACTGGAAAATGGAGCTAAAAGGAAGAATAATCTCAAAAGGCATTGCAGAGGCTGAAGCATTAACGACTACAATGCCCATCTCCTTCTACGGTGGAGTAGACCCCGAAACCAGCGAAATACTAGAAAAAGGACATGAACTGCAAGGAAAACAGATCAAAGGCAAGATACTGGTTTTCCCGAACGGCAAAGGCTCAACCGTCGGCTCCTACACCCTTTACAGGCTCAAG
>PIXS01000147.1 GCA_003096255.1 Candidatus Bathyarchaeum sp.
GGTCAATAATTGCTGCTTGTTTGGTTTCTTCACAGCTCACAACATAACAGTTAGTTGCTAACCAGCCCACCTTGAAACATTCAATAATCATTGCATTTCCTCGCAGATTTTTGACGGTAACTCATAACCAAAAGGAAACCACCTATAAAAACTATCCAAAAACTGCAAACTTACCTGTTAACACAGCGTGTCTGTAATAATTTGGACCTCTAGCATGCTTTCATGGTGCTGAAAATTTTCAGAAAAAAATGTAGCACGCGAAGAAAAGTGTTAAATTAATTTCAGTTTCTTATGTTAACCGTAGCACTTGTGCGCAACAGTGTTACATAGGGGGAGATTCTTAGAAATGGCTTCGGATGTTACTGGAAATAATTTTTTGAAGGAATGGGAAGAAGCTAGACATGTTTTAAGGACGTATGATGATAGATTACACGATTTAAGAAAATTCGGTTTTTCCTTCATAACTGCGTTTCTAACGACAAGTACCATACTCTTTGAAAACTGGATTAGGCCACCAGGTACCGATTTTGCTGGAGAGCCTCTTCCTGAGCTTGTTAAGGCTACAATATTGGGAGTTACGATGTTGCTAATTTTCGGTTTATTTTTGTTAGATCGCAATTTTCGAGTTTTGCATAAAGCCGTTTCAATACGTACAAACATTCTTGAAAGACTTTTGAACATAGAAGTGACAGACGTTATCTCCCAAAGATATATGCTGAGCGGCATTCAGATATGTGTGACTACACTTTACCTTTTTTTCATTGTGGCAGCTTGCCTTTTGGGTAGTCAAGTTCTATCACGCACTATGATTTTTGTTTATGGTATGGGCGTGTTTCTTGGGGGGTTAATTGTTTTGTTATCTTTTGACTTTGTTGTTCTTCGGTACCGCTATAGAATGATAGACTGGATAGTTGACAAGACAGAATGCAAACAAGGAGATGGAATTAGAATTATTATGACAAATATATGTGGCAAAGACTTCCCCAAAGATGAATTTAAAGCTGAAACGCTTATGTGGAAACTAACAAAGGAAGAAAATGATAACGGTCTACGATTTGGCGAGGTTCCAGCGGGTTTCAAACTTTCTCCATCAGATAACAAGATTTGGATTTTAGAAACTGGAGAAACTGACAAAGGTGAAAAAGAGCTTGATGTCGGGATTTATAGGTTGTTCCGTAGGGTGTGTACTTGTAGAGGAGCTCTGATGGAAGAAGATGAAATGATTCCACTTAAAAGGAAATTAAGAGTTTTACCTCCTGATGGTAAACCAGAACCAACTAAATATCACGTTGTTTTGGCGGAAGATGCTGAAGTGGCATCCAATGAAGAGGCTAGCTGAAATAATTCTAGAATTTCATGAAGTTTAGGGGCACAAAAAAGCAGATTGGAAGAAAAGAGGAAGGATGTTTGGTTTTTAGTGGTTTATTTCCATTTCCATGCGTACCAAACAATCATTGCCGAGAACACGACTTCAACAATTGCGAAAACGTAGAAGTAACCTAGTCCTCCGCCTGTCATCAGCATTGTTGCGAGGTTAACAACTGTATAGACTGCGCCTAATATTATGTTCAACCAGCGATTTATCTTGTCCTTTAACGCTAGGGAAAGAAAAATCATTAGAATTGGAACCACCATCAACACGGCGCTGCCCAGCAGTGCTTCTTGAGTAAGTTGTATGCCTCCTAGTTCTCCTGCTAGTATTCCCTCTATGATATCTGACCTCATGTGGGCAAGAATATCCGCATATGCAAAGCAAAACATTACAGCGGTCCATAATCCTGATAATATTATTTTCACATTTATTTCATAATTTTCCAAAATTTGTCACCTTTTTTAACATGAGCTGGTGATTTTGTCCATATGTTTGATATATATTTTGGGATTTTGATGAGGATGCTGGGCTTGTTTTGTCGTAACAGATAAATTGTGCCCAGTTTCAGAAGTTACGAACTGCTTCCCTTGGTGTTTGAACTTGAGTCTTTCTGGTCGTTTGCGTAAGTTGATGGTGCCTGTGCAAGTGGTTGTCAGTGTTGCAATTTTGTATCTGCTGTTTCGCAACGTGGACTTGGCTGAAACTTGGAAAATTTTGTCTCAAGTAGATGTGCCCGTTTTGCTTTTGTCAGTGGTGTTTTTCCTGTTGTCCTCTTTTGCTATTGGCTTTGGACTGCACAGTGCATTAAAAAGTTCTGACGCAGCTCCTTCCATGTACACTACTCAGATGGCAAACTTTGGCGGCCAACTCCTAAGCGACATTACTCCAGCAAAATCAGGCTACTTCGCAACACCCGTGCTTCTTAACCAGCTAAAGGGGGTGCCCATGGAGAAAGGGTTCATGAGCGTTATGTCCGTAGGCGCAGTCAACTTTTTCATCAAGGCCGCCTTTTCGGCTACCGCACTGATTTACTTCTTAAATCGCATCACCGTAGACGCAACCATGACAAACGCCATGCTCCTCGGCATAACCATACTGGCTGCAGGAGGCGTCGGCTTAACCGTAATCGTGTGGACCAACTACTTTAGCGGTCTTCTCCTAAAACTTACAAAGTTGCCTTTGGTGGGCGGATTAGTCAAAAAACTCTACGAAATGCGGTCAATGTTTGACAAAGATAAAATAGGCATGAGAAAAGCAGCCAAATTCATCGTCTTGTCGGTTATAGCCTCGATAACTTTCAGCGGAATCTCTTTGTTCATATTGGCCCAGTCCATGGCTCTGACTCAGCCTACCTTTTTGGACTTGCTTTTCATGGGCCCCCTGACTGCCGTTTTCATGTATGTTCCAGTAACTTTTGCAGGTCTGGGACTACAAGAAGCAGCCTACGTCTTCCTACTAACCAACATCGGCGCACCCATCGAAATCGCTCTGCCCTTTGCCATTCTCATCAGGGTTCTCGCAATAACTACCGACCTCATAGGCCTGCCACCCCTGATAAAAACCAGCACAGGACTCTTCAAAAGGCTAGACAAAACAAAGAATAAACAGCAAAAGTAAGTACTTTAGGAAGAAGTAAAAAAATGGCTTAATCACAAACAAAGTTTATGTTGTTTTTTGGAAAAAATGGGAGATGGGAATTTCTAAAACTTGTTGTTATTTTTTCTTTTCCATCAGAGCTATGCCGACAGCCACTGCGCCTATGATGATTTTTAATATTGCATGCCAATCGGGTTCTGTTGCCATGTCTGAAACACCAGGTAATCCTGCAATTCCCATTATTACCAACAGAATACCTACAACAATTAATGTTATTTTGCAATATTGCATTGCTTCACCTCCCCCAAGTGATGAATAACGCTTTATCTGCTTGTAGTTTTAACGTTTTTCGTCTATTTTCTGTTCTTTTTTATTTGTCTGTGGTCACTGTCAGTCAGCATAAGTAGTAGTTGTGATTGTGTCAGCCATTGCAAACATTGTCGTGAGCGTTGAAATCTAGCTAACAAAGGTTATGATTATTGCCATGACCAAAAAGGCTGCTCCTGTGTAAAGGAAAGTGAACCATTCTGGAAACTCAATTCCACCGCACGAACTCCTCACCCAGCTGTTTGGGTCTGATTTCAGGTAATATATTCCTAAAATGAAAAAAATTGCTGAACTGATAATCGACATTTGAATAAGCCAGTCTCTGAACCGCACTTTTTCCCCCACATATATGTTAATTCGAATAACCGGTAAAACTTCTGGGTTTGAGGATAAATTTTTGCTTCAAACTTTTGTTGTGTTATGTGTTTTTGTCAGAAGCATGAGAGATTACTTAAAATGTGTAGTTTGTTATTATTCTAATTCACTGTGGCAATCAAAGAGTAAAACTGAGTTTGTCGATTAAATGGTTAATTGTTTGCTTTGCGAAAAAAGGTTTGAAACACAAAGAGGGCTGTTTTCTCATTTAATTAGGGTTCATGATGTCCGGGACCAGAAGCAAAGGTTTTCTCTTTATGTTATTGGCGATTTTTTTCCTTTAATTGAGAAACGAAGTTGGACAAAAGCAGAAGAATTGTTGCAGGAAATGAAAAAGGAAAACAGTAGCACTGACTGGATGCTGGGTTACCTTCTTGCCCTCGAAGGCATGGTTTCTGCCCTTAAAGAAGGGGGTTCTATTGAGCCTTACATTTTTAGTTTAAAGCGGTGCAACTACCAGCAGCTCCAAGAAGAACAAAACGGCTTTAGCGAATTCAACAAACTGTTAGCGCCCAAGAAAGACTTCGACGCAGCCTACTTTCAAGCATGGAACGACCTCACCTACTACATGATGAACTCAAAAATATGATAAACGAACTGTAAGACTTGTGAGAAACAGGCGACATTTGTGATTATGAACAGAGAGGAGACATGTTGGAATCAGATGGGATTACAGCTGCCGAAAACGGGTTCATGCAAGAAAGAGGGATTACTCCCATAGAGAAGCCTTATCACACAAAACACGGTTTCAGTTGAACTCGTTGCAGAGGAATACGCTGAAGACTAAATTAGCGTCCGGCGGTTAATGTCTCTTTATATCTTATGCTTGTGGATGTAAAAACTGAAATTTGCCGTTATCCGCTGTGCAACCACACGGTAAATTCTCTATTTCGTTAAAATTGATAGACGTTACGTTTTCAACTAAAATTCCTGTTGAACCACATTTTTTGCAGTCATAGCTTATATTTGATTTTTTTTCACTCAAATAATCACCTTCCACATGTACCTTCTTTTTTATTTGTATTTTATTTTGAATAATAGGATAATAAGAGCTTGGATGAAACCAAAAAAATTGGCGATTATGATGGGCGGATTGTTCAATAAAATTCCGTAAACGAGCCACAAAAATATGCTGCTCGAAAATATTGAAATCATTCCGAGAGAAATGTCTTTGGTAGATTTGGTCTTTAGAACTTTCAGTAGTTGGGGGAAAAGTGAGATTCCACCCATTGCAGCTGCTGCCAATCCAATTATGTTTATGTAATCCATTTTCCCGTTTCACGCTCGGGCATTTTTGACCTGTTATCCCTAATGTTATCAGCGTGTTTTAGTTTCAAACCAAATTACGTGTGCTGTGGTCTCAGTATTCTGGAGGCATTCCACCGGGGCCACCAGAAGTCGCGGTCTTTCTACCTGATATTACATCGTCAATCCTCAAAATCATGGTTGCCGCCTCTGAAGCTGATTTTATTGCTTGTTCCTTAACGCTTAACGGTTCGATGACTCCTTTCTTGAGCATGTCAACAACCTTGCCAGCGAAAAC
>PIXS01000148.1 GCA_003096255.1 Candidatus Bathyarchaeum sp.
AAGCGAATATGCAGGTTGAGGTTCTTGAACAGAACATCCTGCATATGAGTGCGGGATAAACGATCATGCGTTCCATTCCACCAGGACCTAAACCCAAATAGAAATTGCTGTCATATGCAATGTTGCTTGTTATTGAACCGCTTGTAATCATGCCGATTGAGAATAAACTTAATGCTCCAAGTGTCATTGTTCCAAGTATTATGCTTATCAGAGAAAGCGGCTTGTTCACCACTCTTAATGATAAAATTGCGGATAGACCAGCGAAGAAAAAGGTCATTGATGATACCGCACCATGTGCAAGAGTAAAATCCTTAGTGAACACGCCTACGCCCATTGCGCTTATGCCCACTAAAATGAGCAGAATATTTATGGTTTTGAAATTAGGATTATGTCTTAAAAAGTAGGTTCCTAGGAGTACTGATAATCCTAGAACGAAAACAGAAGAGTTGAAAATTATCGATGACGACCCAACGCCAAGATCACTTATGTAATTATCAGATAAGCTGTAGCCCGGATACAAAGCCTCCGCTATAGTCAAACATAATAAAAATTGTGTGACAGCAACAAAAAAGAATGCTCCGGTTATATTTTCTTTTGAATATGTCACGATTTGCACTATGTTGAAGTCATAGATAAAATTTTATCCCTTTTTCGCGGGCATCCAAATTATCGTTAAAAGGTTGGGGTTTTAGGGTTAAAATTTTAACCCCAAACCCAAAATTTTATATAAAAAGAAAAGCAACTTTTTTCAGTTGTTTTTGACGAAGGGGGATTGGGGGAATTGAATGACAAGAGTTTATACTGTGTATTCTCAAAAATTTTTTTGAATAAAAAAAATTGGATGAATGGTTCGAAATTTATGCGCCGAGTTGGACTTTTAGTTTTTATTATCTTCTTTGCATTTAGTACGCTAATGTTCAATGTAGTGGTTTCGAACAGTTCTGATTCGTGGCAAATGTTTCGCTATGACCCTGAAAATACGGGGGTTTCGTCTTCTTCAGCACCAACAAAAGGTGATTTATTGTGGCAGGCTTCCACTGAAGGACCTGTTTATTCATCTCCCGCTGTTTATGCGGGTATGGTTTTTGTCGGTTCTGACGATTTTAATGTTTATGGGATGGACGCTAATGATGGGTCTACAGTATGGGTTGCTCAAACTGGAGACAAAGTTCGTTCATCTCCTGCTGTTGCATCTGACTATCTTTTTGTAGGGTCTGATGATGGAGTGTTCTATTGTCTTGCCTTTTCATCGGGGTCTGTAATAGATACTTATCAAACAGGAGGTAAAATAAGATCGTCTCCTGTTGTTACTGAAAACGGCATCACGATTGTTTCTACAGACGGGTTCATCTATCATTTTAGTTTGCCGTTAAGTTTAGAATGGAAAGCTTCAGTTAAAGGAACAGGAACTTGGGAATATTATACTCCAGTTATTGTTGACAACACAGTATACATGCTGGGGGATACCTATATTTACGCTCTGGATGAAGTTACCGGAGACATGATATGGGAAATGGATTTGTCCACTCCTCTGTTATATTCGTCCCCAGTTGTAGTAAACAATACAATGTATGTGGGAGCTGATAACAACAGAGTTTATTGTTTAGACATCCTCTCTCTTAACAATAACTGGGATTTCATAACCAGTGCACCAGTATTTTCTACTCCAGCGGTTGCTTCTGCTAAGGTTTTTGTAGGCAATGATATAGGAGACACCTACATTTTAGACTCCCAAACAGGTAGTCCTAATGCGCATCCCCCGTCGGTAGGACAAATACGTTCATCACCTGCAGTTGCTGATGAAGTTGTTTTTGTAGGTTCATATGATAATAATTTCTATGCTTTCAACATCACAGACGGCTCAGTAATATGGAAATATTTGACTGGGGACATAATATTTTCTTCACCTGCAGTTGCCAACAAAACAGTATTCGTGGGCTCTACCGATTGGCAAGTTTATGCTTTCAAGGACACAGAAACTGATTGGACTTGGCTAATAATACTAATAATAACAATTACAACTATCATATTGGCTCTATTAGCGTATATTCGTAGTAGGAAGAAGTGAATCGTCCAACATTCACCTCCTTTTTTTATGTGTCCTCGAGTTAATCTGGTTACATCTTAATCCAAAATTATGTGCGTGTGAGTGAGAGAGGGGGTAGGGAGGTATGGATGGGAACGTGGGAATAGAGGTAGGGGGAACAAGAACGGTTGGGTTTGGGGTTAAATTTTAACCTCTAGACCTATTAATAGAAAAACGTCGTCTATGGTGTCTTAAGCAAAACAGATAAATCATCAACGGCGAGAGCTAATGTGTGAATCAGGTAATGTCAGAAAAGAAATGCAAACAATGTAGTTGTCCACTGAAGCCTAACCAATACCAATTCTGCTCAGACAAATGCTGGGACGAATGGGTAGACAAATCACACTAACATACTCCCTTGCGCGCGCACAAACGAGAAGTAAATATTTCCTGTTAGACATTGGGCAATAATGGTAATTTAACTTCAAAAGTTGACCCTTTTGCTTCCTCACTCTTTGCGTTAATTGTGCCTCCGTGTGCCTCTACAAATCTTTTGCATACACATAAACCGAAACCCATCCCTTTGGCTTTGGTTGTGAATAAAGGACGCCAAAGATTGCTTAAAATCTCAGTAGACATGCCCACACCCATATCCTCGAAACTAAATAATATGCCATCATTAGTTTTTTCAGTTCGTATAGTGAGTTGCCCACCATCAGGCATGGCATCAATGGCGTTTTTTATTAAGTTGGCAAACACTCGAACAATTTTTCCTTTATCTACGCTCAATTCTTTTTCATTCTGTAGTTGAAGGACTATTTTGATTAGGTCAGGAACTACGATTTGGTCTATGGAGCTTTCAATTAAAAATGTTGGACTTGTTTCTTCAATTTTCAAATGTATATCCTTAGAATATTCTAGAAGGTCATTAACTATCTTGTTTGCATCCTCAACACACCCATCAATAATATCGAAAATTTCGAGTTCTTCCTCATTAATCTTTGAGCTGACCTTTTCCTTCAAAAAGAATGTTGCATTGGTTATGCCTTGAAGGGGGTTACGAATGTCGTGTCCGACCATCCCAGCCAATTCACCTATGGCGGCAAGTCTTTCCGACTGCAACAGTTTTTCTTGAGTAAGCCGGAGGTCTTCTTCTGTACTCTCAAGTTTTTTCGCAAGCAAGAAAAATGATGATACTCCATATGAATTGCTTTTGCTTGGGATAGTAAACATAAGGCTGACAAACACCATACCAAAAAAGGAGAGAAGATATGGCGTTTCACTTGACAAACCCCATCGTCTTACAACACCTTCAAAAATAAAACACAAATTAGCCAACAAAAAAATGCAATCAACAAGTTCTCTGTTTTTCACAATCAGATAAGACAATAACGGAACGCTGATAAAAACACTAAAAACAGTCATTAAGACAACGGCGAAAATTTCAGGAATCAAACTACTGAAAAACAAAAGGAGACTAGCAACAGTCACAAATAGGAAAATCATGAAAGACCTTAGTCGATAGACTTTTAAAAAACCAGAAAAAGTCGCAATCGAAGAAGCACATGCAACGGGCACAAACAGCCAATAAACGTTCTGAAACAGCGTAACACCTTCAAGATTTTCTAACATGAAATTAATGTGTGCTATTCCCACCAATGCAATTCCTATTGAGAATATTAGCTTCTGTCTATTACGTTCTCTATAAAAACCATAACCTAGAATGAGGGATATCATGAAAGCCGTTACACATGGAATACCCCAAAAAATGACTTCCAACAAATTCATTTTATAGTTTCATCCCAACCAAAGTTGTTTGCATTTTCCAATAAGCAATTTATATAACTTTCTAAGGTCAGCTTTTTTGCTTATTTTGTGATTTAACGTTCAAGACCAACGATTTAAAACATAATGTGTAAGTGAAAGCAAACACAAAGACGCTGCTCCCACGCATATTAGACTCCTAATCGAGGTATATTGTTGAAAACAGATTTTTTGCCATGATGAAAAAAGCAGTGTCTTGACGTGTAGAATTCACACTTCTGTGGCACCTATTAGGATTCTATTAGACTGCAAATAGCAGTATATTGTTGAAAAAATGGTTTTTTCTGAATTTTGCTGCGCAGCACACTTTTCCAAAAAAAGTTCACACCTACAAGCTAAAGAGACTAACATGCACTTAGAGAAGTGTTAAATGCTTTTACAGCGTAAAAGTAACCTAACACCTTCGGGAGACAAACGATGGACTTCAGCATCTTAGTCGACTATATTCCTTACATTCTGATTGTGGGAGGAGCCATCGCCATGTCATGGTGCATCCAAAAGATAGTGAAGCCAGTGCCAGTTGTAGGAACCCCTACAAGCATACTACTAAAAATTGTCTTCTTCTTCGGAATCTTCGCAGGAATAATCCT
>PIXS01000149.1 GCA_003096255.1 Candidatus Bathyarchaeum sp.
AACTTCATTAGTTCGCCTAAACCGAATAACTGCGGGTCTCAAATGTACCGTGGTGGCAAAACTTGAAGCCCAAAATCCAGGCGGTAGCGTAAAAGATAGAATAGGCTTCAACATGATCAAAGAAGCAGAAAAACAGGGCTTAATCACCAAAAAAACTGTGATAATAGAACCTACAAGCGGGAACACTGGAATCGGCTTAGCCGTAGTAAGTGCCGTGAAAGGCTATCGGCTAATACTTACAATGCCCGAATCAATGAGCATGGAACGGCGACGGCTTCTAAAAGCCTATGGAGCAGAACTAGTTCTCACCCCCGCAGCCGAAGGAATGAAAGGTGCAGTTAAAAAAGCCGAAGAACTTGCAGCACAAACACCTAACTCATTTATTCCTCAGCAATTCATGAATCCTGCAAATCCCCAAATCCATCGAGAAACAACAGGTCCAGAAATTTGGAACGCAACAGAAGGAAAAATTGACATTCTTGTTGCAGGCGTTGGAACAGGAGGAACAATAACTGGCATAGCTGAATACATCAAGCCCCTTAAACCCAAATTTGAAGCAATAGCAGTTGAGCCCTTCAACTCGCCCGTTCTCAGTGGAGGAACTCCTGGACCCCACACGATTCAAGGAATAGGAGCAGGATTCATTCCAAAAATATTGAGATTGGATTTAGTTGACGAAGTGATCAAAGTAAAAGGTGAAGATGCAGTAAAGACTGCTCGTCGTCTAGCCCAAGAGGAAGGATTGCTTATGGGAATCTCTTCTGGAGCAGCTACATATGCAGCATTACAGGTTGCTAAAAGACCAGAAAACGAAGGAAAACTGTTGGTTGTAATATTGCCTGACACTGGAGAACGTTATCTAAGCACTTCCTTATATGAAACTTAAGTCACTTGAAGATATGAAGAATATATGACAAAAAAGAAGGAAGCCAACCCAAAAAGTTGTAGAAAAAACGATTTCTACGACTGGAATCCAGAAAACATGATAGAAGACATCATGAGCAAACAGCTTGTTAACGAGGAAAAGTGGCTTGAAACAGGACTACCTACGTTAGTTGAACAAATCTCCGAGAATTACGAAACTTACGGCGGAATAAACCATCTTGATGGAAAGGATTTACCCTCAAAGAAGGTGGTTATCAACATTCTTGAAGATATATTATCCATCCTTTTTCCAGGTTATCTAGGGGACAAGAAACTCGCCAAATCAAACATCAATGGCTACTTAACTACGGTTCTAAATTCAGTTTATGTAAGACTTGTTAAAGAAGTTGATAAAAGCCTAAAGTATTTCTGTAGAAAAAGCAACAAGTGCCCAGAAGATGTTTGCCGCAAAATGGCGCAGGTTATTGTCAGAGAACTTTTAGAAGAAATCTGTAGAATCAGAATTCTTCTAAGTGGGGATATTAAAGCAGCTTATTGTGGAGACCCCGCTGCAAAAAGCTTTGATGAAGTAATCCTTAGTTATCCCTGTGTTCTTGCCATTTCAACCTATAGGATAGCTCATGAACTGTTTGTACGAAGAGTTCCGTTGATTCCTCGAATGATGAGTGAATACGCTCACTCGATAACTGGTATTGATATTCATCCAGGTGCGAAGATTGGAAAAAATTTCTTTATTGATCATGGAACTGGTGTGATTATAGGAGAGACTGCAGAGATCGGTGATGATGTAAAAATCTATCAGGGAGTTACTTTGGGTGCTCTGAGTTTTCCAAAGGATGAAAAGGGGCATGCAGTTAAGGGGATAAAAAGGCATCCGACTGTTGGTAATGGTGTGGTTATTTATTCTAATGCTTCTATTCTTGGAGAAAAGGCTGTAATTGGGGACAATGCCGTTATAGGTGGAAACGTTTGGATAACATCGAAAATTCCATCAGAAACTATTGTAACTGTGAAGTTTCCAGAGTTGAAGTTAACTAAAAAATAAGCAGTCTGAAATCTTGAAGTCTTCTAACTTCCAGAGTAGACTGCTGTGTTTCCTCTTTCTGTCACAACTTTTACTGTGTAGCCGCCTGTGGGCAAAGTGATGTCGTCGCGAAGGTACGGTTTTGTTTCTGCAGAGTTCAAGTAAATGTTTATGTCGTAGCGTTGATGGTCTGTCGAGTTGGTTATCCATAAGGAGACCAGATGGACGGTTAAGCCCCCAACGTTTTGGAAGGTACATCGAGTTCCATAAGTTTTCACTCTGGCTCCCAGAAAATCTATCCTTACTTCTGTTTGGATGCTATCGACGCCTTCGTCAACCAACTTGACATCGATTGTGCCATCACCCTGAACATAGTTTTGCCATCCATCCGTAATCTCTACTGCATAGTAGTCCCATCCCAGCGTCGGCGTGTAGCCCTCCGTGGAGTTGAAGCCTACATTGCTGTATGTGGAAGTTACCAAATTGTATGCTTTCAGAATCCAGTTCTCTCCAGCGTCATCAGCCCTGAACCTAAGGTATATCTCAATTGATTTAATGTCCTCTGGCGGATATGTGCCCAAATCTATTACAAAGGATCCATTTAGGTCAAGGGAATATACACTGGCACTTGAGTCCTTGCTTACAGTCACTTCATCAACGTGGGCGCTTTCACCACTCCAAACATTGTCAGCAAACCATCTGATTTGGAAATCTGAAACAAAATATTGGCTATCTGTGAGGGTTTCTGTGTAGTGGTGCCAACCATTTCCTGACGCCTCTTGGTTCAAATCTTGATGAGTGTTCCATGAGCTGCCGTCATAGTATTGAAGCATAAAATCGCCGTCGTCTAGTGCACGATCATTCCACCAGAAATCAACAGTAATTGCATCTGTTCCCAAACAGTTCATGCTGGGAGACGTCAAATAGCCTGATTCGCCTCCTCCGCTTCCATCAAAATCCGCTGAAAACGTTCCATCGTGTGCATAGTTGCTTTCTTGTGCCCAATTACCTGTTGCACTCCAGCCCGCGGGAGGCCAAGTGTCCTCGAAGGATTCACCATCGATTAGTGTTTCGCCACTTCCGCCTGAAGCAGTTTCACTGAAGCTCTCATAATTGCCGTCAATTGTTTGTGTGCCTGTGTAGTCACCATTGGTTCGACTGCCTGAAGTAACCACATATTCGCTTTGGGCTACAAACCATGAAGAGTAGATTCCGTCTTCAACATTTGTGATGCTGATGTTCTCCTTTATTTTTTCCCAGTCCACTTGGTTCATCTCGTAGTTCCACAGCACAAGATTCGAGACTATGGCCAGAATTATCACTAGGCTGAGGGCTACAACTATGATGTTGCTGATGCCCCGCCGATTACTTCTAAGACGGCGACGTGTAATAGTCCGCAACATTTGTTCCTCTCACAGTTACAACCTTAATTTCATACGCAGAGTTTGGGCTCCAGCTGTAAGTTACATTCAGCCACCCATGTTCATTCTGTTCCAACTCAAGAACCTCAAAGGATTGGCTTACACGATTAACGTAAACCGCGTCTACCTTAACGGAAACCCTGCCCACGTTACGAAGATACAAAGAAACTTCGTCTGAAGTAAACCAAACATCTTCAACAATGAGGCGCTCGCCCATATTGTCATGAAGACCGTCTGTGATGACGTAAGTGGCTCCAATGGCGATTGACATACCCGCAACTGCAATAACAGTCATTAAGAGACTGCTCAAGACAGGGGTTATTGCCCTCCTGTTCCGGGATAGCTTTCTCATCTTTTTTCTCTCCATTAAACCACAAACTTGAACACTAGATACCCGCATGTTAACAGTATAACGCTGTGTTTCAGGCCGCCGCCAACTGTTCCTTCACCCATTTTTCCAGCTACAAGACCTCCAAAGAAACCTTGGATGGCGCTCATGTGGAAGAACACGCTTCTCGCTTCTGTCGGCGTCATTAATGTAGCTTGGGTCATGGAGAAATCTGACACGTCAACAAAGAAGGACTTGAAGAGCATCACAATAGTGAAGAGGAAGACGAAGAAGGGAACATAGATGATTGCGAGATAGGGTCTGGTCTGGGTTTTTCGTTCAGTATCAAACATCAATGTTGTTTGCACAAATTTTTCCAGCGGCTCAAAAACTTTCTCAACTTTTCCTCCTGACCTCTGGGCTTCAAGAATCAAGGGAACTGTTCGTCCTACCAGAGCCGTGTCAACACGTTTACTAAAGGATTGCAGCGCGTCTTCGAAGGAGACTCCCCAGCTCATCTGGGCAACCATCTTCTTCAGTTCCTTGGTTAACGGCCCATAATTTCTCTTAGACGCTTCCTCCACTGCTTGAGGCAGAGTCATTCCGCTTCTTTGGGCTTGAACGATGCTTCGGAAGAGGTCCGGAAGATGCTTGTCTATTGATCTCTTCCATCGGTAATCCACGTAATCGAGGACGGCTGGAGGAAAAACTGTGATTACCACAGCTAACAGGAAGTATTCGTCGAAGAGGGGGCTGTCCCTGAGTAAGAGAATGGCTGTGACGCATATGATTATCCCTAGGACACCCGAGACAATCCACGCAATTTTCTTCTCTACACTTTCAACCTTTGGCATAATCTCATCTCTTCGGCGAAACCATGTCCAAGACAATCAGAAACACCATTGACCCAATCGGCAAGCCGATGTAAGTCAACAGCTGCAACATTAAACGCGAATCCAAGAATCCAAATCCCCCACTTCCTAACATTGACATAACCGCAAGCATCACCACAAAGATTAGTGAACCCGCAACCATCAGAGTGACATAGAATTCAGCCAAAACTGCAAGATTGTCAGAAAAACGTTTCAGGGCAATCTGCTTTAACTTCATGTATTGCTGTGACCTGTTTCTGAGGTATTTTACTAGGTTTCCTCCTGAGTAGACGACAGAAATGAAGCCTTCGATTAGCTCCTTGAATCTTTCAGAGGGAGTTCTTTTGGATGTGGTTTCTAATGCGGAAAGGGCGTCAAAGCCGAAAAGCTCTACGTCCCGAACTACTGTTCTTGCCACGTCAGAGATTGCTAACGAGGCGTCAATTTGGGCTAGAGAACGCCATATGAAGTCTGGGGGCACACCTGCGCCAGCCAAAATCGACATGTATCCTGTGGCAAATGGCAGTTCATCCTCTAAATCTCTCTTCAGAGTGTCTGCTCGATAACTTGGGTAAGCGTAGAATGCTGTCACTGTTAAGGCGCCAGCAAACAAGCTCAATCCAAACCCGAACAGAAGGGACGAAAAGAGTGAAGTCTTAAAGACAAAGAACAGAAGCAACGGAACGATAACCATAAATGATGCGGACAGCAGCAGACTCGCGAGAATTACTGTGCTGACGTAAGCTTTGAAGTTGATTTTTATCCCCGACTTCTTCAAGTTCACGTCCAAGTCTTTGAACAAGGGCATGAAGCGGTTTGTTCTTCCTCCTATGATCTGGTATGCAAAAACCTGAGGCTTAGTTGCTCCCAGTTTAAGGCGCTCAATCCAACGAGAAAAGACGTTTGTAATTGGAGAGAAAGGACCGCTTACGGCATCTTTGGCGCGGTTGTAGTCTCTTTTGAGCTTCTTTCTCGTTTTGTTTGTGCTCATGATGTTCCCAACCTAGCCTTTCTGAAGACGCGATTGGGGTCAGCATAGTAGTCCCTGATAACCGAAACAACGTCAGGGTACTTCCGAATGCCCTTCTGTGCCATCCACTCCAGCACTGTTCTTCGCTTATGAAGCTCCTTCCGAACTTCATCCTCGTTAAGCCCCTTACGTTGCATCTTTTCTTCCAAGATGTGACTGTAACCAGAATACTCGAAAGTGTCACTTCTTGCATCCCAACGATACACCTCATTGGTTATCAGCTCCTTTGTCTTAGGGTCCAACCCCACAATCTCTGTCACAGCCCGAGTTCTTCTAGCTGGTTTGCCATCAACCTCTGTTCGAAGCTGAACCGCTATCGCATCAATCATTGTCAAGAGCGGTTTTGGAATATTCATTGGTTCTGAACCCAGACGGTGAATAACTGAACTCGCAGATTCGCCGTGAATTGTTCCCATACCAAGATGCCCTGTTGCCATTGCCTGAAAAAGAGTGTAAGCTTCTTCACCACGAACCTCGCCCACCAGCAGGTAATCGGGTCTCTGCCTTACAGCCGCCCTCAAAAGATCGAAGAGTGTGATTGCTCCAACACTGTCTTTGTTGTCCCCAAAACCTGTTCTTGCAACAGACGGAATCCAGTTCTCATGGGGCAGGTTTAGTTCCGCGGTGTCCTCTACGCTGACCAGCTTTAGTCCAGGCTTGATGAACATCGAAAAGCAGTTGAGTATTGTCGTTTTTCCTGAAGCAACGCCCCCTGCTACAAGAATGGATGCCCTGTTTTCGATGGTGTACCAGAAGTATGCAGCCATCTCAGGCGATATTGTGCCAAGAGAAATCAAATCTGTAATAGTCAGTGGGTCGACACGGAAGCGCCGAATTGTAAACGTTGAACCTCTACGGGTAACCTCGTCTCCGTAGGTCATTTGTATACGGCTGCCGTCGGGCAGGGATGCATCAAGTATAGGCATCGCAAGGGAAATGTTCTTTCGCGCCATGTAAGCCAGCCGCACTATGAAGGAGTTCAGTTCCTCACTGTCATTGAAGAGAATGTTTGTTGGCAGAGATTCGTAGTCGCGGTGCCAAACATAGATTGGTATCTGAACACCATCTGCCGAGATATCTTCAATCAGTGGGTCCTTCATCAGGGGGTCTATTTTGCCGTAGCCAAGGAAGTCACGTATAATGAAGTACATGAGCTTGTCCACGGCTTCCTCATCGATCTTCAGGCGGTAATCCTTGATTATTTCACGAATCTTAGTCTTGAGATACTCTTCAGCCTTCGCTCGTGTACCAATTTCCTTGAGATTAACGTCAATTTCCTCAACCAAAATCTCTTTGATTTCCTTGAGCTGCTGCTCCTCTTCTTCAAGAAGCGTGGGCTCAATCAATTCATACTTGATTCTTTGGCTGTTTGGTTCAGTAACTACTGCCGCGTAGACGTAGGGCTCATGAATTGGATATACCTCTCGGAAAACGGATGTTTTTTTTCTTTCAGGCACGATTTTTGCGTTACTTTTCATTTAGCCCTCACGTTCACTCCGTTTTTTAGTTCTCGCGATAGGGAATTGGCTGTTTGAACCGGTTCATGGTATTCATGACAAAAAAGTAGTCTATCTTAAGACTTAATAAAATATGTGGATTCAGAATCACTTAAACAAGAGACATAGTTTGACTCTAAACCGCCCAAAAAGGCGACTCTTTCCGCATGATTTCAATAAATTCGTTCAATGCCTCAATCTCTTCTGGCGTCAAACGGTCCTGAAACTTGGTCAACAAAGTCTTTGCATGAGCCTCAGGCACCTTAACATAATAGATTTCGCCTTCATGGATTTGACGACCGACAATTGCCTTGCTTAAGGAAACGGCTACCTGCATTCCGACATCAGCCTCCGACACTGCTTTGCCTTTGTTTTGTATCTGTAGTATTTCTCCGACATTTCGTCCGTCTGTTTTGGCGAGGATTTTTTTTGGGTTGATTTTTCCTGCTAGTATTTCGACACCGACTACGGCGGGTTTTGCTTTTCTGAAGATGTATCCTGGGAGAAACTTTAGTTTGGCGGGTTTGACTAGTCTGTCGTATTCGTTTTCGAGGCGGGCTTCTTCTTCTTGGTTCTTCCATTGGAGGTAGTCGTCGATGAGGCTGTAGATGGTTTTGTGGTTGAAGATGGGTATGTTTCGGTTTGCTGCTTCTTCTTCGGCGTCTGGTAGGACTTTAACGTTGAAGGCTAGGATGACTCCGTGGAGGGGTTCTCGTTCTTTGACTATGGCGGCTTCGGTTACGTCGCGGCGGGAAACGTCGCCGACGTCTGCCATCTTTATTGGCACGTCACTTCGTTTTAGGCTCTCGGCGATTGCTTCCAGGGAGCCCAGGGCGTCGGTTTTGAGGACAATGCCGTCCATGTCTGTGGCGATTTTGATTTGTTCAACCTCTTCCGAAACCATGTTTATGTATTGTTCGAGCTTGGCTTCGGAGGGAACAGCATAAAGGGGTGCGCCAGCTAGAACTTCTTCAAGGTTTGGTGCTGCAATCTTTACTCCAGCTGCGGCTGAAACTGAGTTAACTGAGGAGAATTTGTCTCTGGGGTCTCTGATTTCGTCTAAGGGTTAGGGCAGGAGGACTGCACGGATGTTTGTGACTACGGGTTTTTCTTTGGCGCCTACGACTATGAGGTCTCCTTTCTGGAGTGTACCGTCGTAGATGATTGTGTTGATTGTGATGCCTAAGCCTGGTTCTTCTTTGACTTCTAGGACTGTTCCTTTTGCTGGTCCTTCAGTTGTTCTTAGTCTGGCTTGCAGATACTGTTGGGTTAAGCCTATGAGGACGGCTAGGAGTTCGGGTATGCCTTCTCCTGTTTTGGCGCTTGTGGGGACGATGGCGATGGTTTGTGTGAAGTCTTTTACGTTGTTGAATTTGTCGGTTTTGAAGCCTAGTCTGGAGAATGTTCCCATGATGCGGTACAAGTTTTCGTCCAAGCCCTGACGGACATAGGGGTCTTGTTGGTTGTAGGATGCTGTGAATGTTGCCCCGTCCATAGGTTTCCATCCTGGCAGCCTGTCGATTTTGTTTGCGGCTATGAGGAAGGGCGTTTTTTTCTCTTTCAGGATGTCGATGCACTCGTAGGTTTGGGCTTCGAATCCTCTGAGAACGTCAACAACAAGAATTGCGATGTCAGCCACTGCGCCTCCTCTTTTTCTTAGGTTGGCGAAGGCTTCGTGACCTGGAGTGTCAATGACAAGCAAGCCCGGAAGTTCGACGTCTTTTTTCATGCCTTTGAAGAGGGGGCCACAGATTTTGGCTAGTGTATCTACTGGGAAGTAGCTTGCGCCGATATGTTGGGTGATGCCTCCGACTTCGCGGTCTTGGACCGTGCTTTTTCTGATTTTGTCTAGAAGTTTAGTTTTTCCTGTGTCTATGTGTCCAAGCACGGAAACGATGGGCTGTCTTATCGGCACGAGAATTACCTCAAAGATATTTCAGTAAACGGTTGCTTTTAGGTTCTACTAAAAAATTGCCAACGAAAAATGAGGAAGCTGGTTGGTTTTGAGTTAAGCTAGCTTCTGAAGATGTTCGTCGCATTGAGCGAGTATCTTGTCCACGTCTTCGATGTCGTAGTGGGCGTCGATGTCTGCCAGCAGCCCCTGTTGTTTAAGGTAGTCGGCGACGGGTTTTGTTTTTTCGCGATAAACGTTCAGTCGTTTTTTGATGACTTCGGGTTTCTCGTCTGCCCGTTGAACCAGTCTTCCGCTGCATTGGTCACAGATTCCGTCGATTGTTGGGGGGATGTTCTTTATGTGGTAGATTGCTCCGCATTTTCTGCAGGTTCTTCGTCCGCTAATTCGCTCCATTATGGTCTCGTCTGGGGCAGTGAAGTTTAGGGCGATGTCGATTTTTTTGAATGTCATCATTGCTTCTGCTTGGGGGACTGTTCTGGGGTAGCCGTCGAGAAGGAAGCCGTTTTTGCAGTCTGGCTCGTTGAGTCTGTTTTTTACAAGTTCAATGACTACTTCGTCTGGAACAAGGTTTCCGTTGCTTACGTATTCCTTTACTTTTTTGCCTAGTTCAGTTCTGTTTTTGATAGCTGTGCGAAAAAGGTCTCCGACAGAGATTGTGGGGATATTGTATTTTTTTGAAAGAAATCCTGCGTAGGTTCCTTTGCCTACTGCAGGGGGACCAAGTAAGACGATATTCATGTTGCCTAATCAAGCCTCCATGATTCTCACTTGTGAGATAGAGCTGTTTCTGCTGTTAAGCTCTTCCTTTCTCTTCCTTTCCGAAGTATTTTGTCCACTTAACTTTACGGGAGTCCCGCTTCAGTTCAATGGAGCTTTTTCGGCATTTGCTGGAGCAGAACCACAAAATTGTCCCGTCGTTCCTTATGTACATCATGCCTGTGCCGGGTGGAAACGTGTGTCCACAAAAAGAACAATCTTTGGACTTTGGCACCTGTTTTTCTCCTCTTTATTATCTTCTTAGCCTTTTTGCTTCCCGTTCAGTGTCTCTTAGAACAAGAATGTCGTTGGCCCGCACTGGACCCTTGACGTTTCTGGTTATGATGCGCCCTTTCTCTGTTCCTTCCAGAACTCGGACCCTGACCTGAGTAATTTCGCCAGTGAGTCCGGTTCTGCCAACAACTTGAATGACTTCAGCAGGAACTAGCTCATCACTTACCTCTTTCTTGCTCATTCACTAGAGACCTTCTGTTTTAGTTCCTCGATTCTGCTTGAGATTTCCTTTATCAACGCTACTGCCTCACCAACGTTGGCGATGGCTGCCGCAGCTGAAGGGACGTCTATCCCTGAGGAAACTCCAAGTTTTTCTTTGTTTGGTACAAACACGTATGGGATTTTGCGTTCCTCGCAGAGGATAGGTAGATGAGCGACAACTTCTGGAGGGTCAACATCTTTTGCTATGACGACTAGTTTTGCTAGTCCTCTTTCTACTGCTTTTGTTGTCTCGTTTGTTCCTATTCTAACTGACCCTGTTTGGTTGGCTATTTGCAGGGCTTCATAGGCTGCATCTGCCACCTCGTCGGGAACCTCAAATTTTGCGTAAAATGGTTTTGACATATGCCTCACCCTTATTTTTTAAGTGCTGACTTAATCAGGAGACAGGGTTTATGAATGTTTCGACCCACAGCTTCGTCAGTCCACGTTTGGATTGTTGGATGCATGAGCTGAGTAGCAATTTTGCGCGGTGGCTGAATTCTTCTGAAAAAGCTATTTTTCAACAGTTTACTAGACGGTTGACCTGCGAGTTACGGTTTCTCATCTGTTTTCCAGAGCCGCTTCTCATATGCCGATTTTGGTCGGAACTTTCCCCGATGTTTTTTCATGGAAGCTTTCCTGCGAGAAACATTTTGGAGCCTAGCCTGCGCGATGGCTATGCGAGTCAACGACGGAGGCTTCTTTTTTCGGGGTTTGTAGGCAGGAAGCTTGACTAGAGAAGAGGCTTTTTTTGGTTTGCTTTCTTTTTCTGGGGTCAGCACGTTGGGGCGTGTGAAAGTCACGGTTTTTTCCTTAAGGTTTACTTCCTTTATGGACCAGCCTATGCTCTGCCATGCTTTGGCGTGAACTGAATTACGGTTTGTCCACCATTCAGGGTTTTTGTGGGCAGAGGCTGGAAGGTCATTGCCGAGAATTCCTTCTATTTGCGAAAACTGGAGCCGTACCCATCTGGTCCATTTTGCTTTATTTGATAGATACAGGGTGATGGGCGTGTATTTGCCTTTGAAGGCTGGCTTTGGTGCCACGTATCTTCTGGCGCAGTTAAGGCAGATTAGGTGTTCACCTTCACGGAGGTCTTCGGTTATGCAGCTTTTGCAGTAGAGTTTTTTGCAGCGGGGACAGCGTGTGAGCTGTGGGGGAGGAACTGTTCGTTTGCATAGGTTGCATTGGTTTTCTGGTGGTGGAGGGCGAGTTCCGCCTATCGGAATAATTGCATCTCGCACCGAACTCAACGTCCAGTACTAACAAAGGGTGAGTAGTTAAGATAAACCTAACTTATGCTGTCGAATTTTTCTGAAAAAGTAATGTTTTCAACAATCTTCTGCTATTAGTTTCCTAATATGAATGTTGTGCGGTGTTGGGTATGCTTAAAATGCTTGGTTTGGCTGTGTTAGGTTATGAGAATGTGGATGGTAGACCCTCGGATTATGTGTAGGCAGCATTTGTTGGGGGAGCATGTGGAGATTCACATGTTTGTTGGAACCCTTAGCCGGGGAAAAACTGTGAAAGGATACATAGAGAAGGGGCTTCTTGAAGTTCACAAACTGTACGCTCGTCATGAAGAGCTGGTTGAGGAGATGAAGCGTAGAGGGTACAGGCATTGCTCAGACTTGGATGAGAAATGGAGAACCGCAAAAAAAAGGGGAATTGTAGATAGGAAAAAGAGTCGTGAGGAACTGCTGAAACGCTGTCCAAGATGCAAACAAAGACACGATGATGTAGCTAGTTGTTGACTTGGAAGTTTTCGGGAATTGCGTTAATGCAGGTGTTCGACGATTCCGTATTCGCCGCTGATTGGGTCCTGAAATGGTGGCAGATGTGGCGGATAGAAAGTGAAAACGATAAATGCAATAGCTAATAGAAGCAGGGCAGCTAGGGCAAGTTTTTCGATGTTAGAAGATAACTGTTTGTGGAGTAGAAGCCTGTAGCTCAAGTATTGTCCGATTATCACAGCTACAATGAAACTCATTATGTCTATTACAAAGATGCTTTCGCCAGTGAAGATAGTGTAGGAGTAGAATATCGCAGGGATAATCGCGGTTATCGCATAGGGAACAACAGTTTTTGCTAAGAAGAAGTTGTTTGCCTCTTTCCTGATTTGTCGGTATTCGATTATTGCCCAAATTAATGCGGGCCAGAAACCAAGTTTCAGGTGTTCCCAAACGCTTTCGTTTACGGCTGAGAAGGCGCCAACTATTGGATTGTAGCCAGACAACTCGAAAGTGAAGTGAAGCATACCTCCAAGAAGGGAAATGAAAAGCATTCCGAGCAGTTCATAACGCAGAATGGCTCCTTTTTGTGGAATGGACATCAAAATCA
>PIXS01000150.1 GCA_003096255.1 Candidatus Bathyarchaeum sp.
CGTTGCTTCTCAAACTTTGCAAGGAAACGGATGCTGCAACGGTGCTGCTGCTTAAGGACCTTATAGAGGAGATGGAGCATGTTGCCGATGCCTGCGACGACACAGCAGACTACGTTAGAATCTTGACCGTTGCCAGAGAATCCACTTGATGCCTGTCTATCAAGGTTACGTGTGATTGGTGAATGCAAAACATTAAAGACTACTCGCGCGATAGTATTACATGAAGTGCTTTTTCTAAAAAATCATCTTCGGAGAATTGTGTATGGTACCAAATATTGTAGAGGATATTTTCTCAACCAGCTTTAAGAGCGTCAACCAAGACAGCCCCCTATCCGCATGCCTCTCCCTTCTCAAAGAAGAGGCGACACCAGTTCTGGTAGTGGTAAACAGCAAAGGAAAATACGTGGGCGTAATCGCTCACAGATGGATAGTCCGATCGCGTTCTGACCCAGCGACAACCAAAGTGGAGACCTTGATGCGTTCAGCACCTACCGTGTCACTCCAAGATTCCCTCAGCAAAGTAGCGAGACTGATGATAACCAGCGGAATAAGCCTGCTTCCAGTTTTCAAGGGCGACAAAATGGCTGGAATCGTTACAGATGATGCCGTTATTAAGGGTGCAGTGGTTGGAAAGTGGGGAAACACCAAAGTTGAGGATGTGATGACCAAGAAGCCTTTCCTTGTCGAAGAAACTGAGTCAGTGGGAGCCGTCCTGAGCCTATTCAGGGAGCACGGCATCTCCCATTTGCCTGTAGTTAAAGACGGCAGCCTCGTGGGCATTGTAAGCATCAAAGACATAATCACAGGCATCTTTCAGCCAAGACAACGCCAAACAGTAGGCGACATAGCTGGAGAAAAATCCCCAGTTCTAAGTATTTCAGCCAAAGGAATAATGACGAAGCCAGTCATCACGGTCCTGCCTGAAACCACCCTTAAAGATGCGGTAGCTAAGATGCAGAAGTTTGACATCACCTCTTTGATTGTTATCAGTAAAGGAAGACCCGCAGGAATCTTAACCAGAAGAGACCTTCTTGAGCCCCTAGCTGAAATGGAGTTGCCAAAACAGCGGATAACTGTCCAGTTTTCTGTGAAGGGCGTAAAAATGGATGACTTTCAACGTGGAATAATAATGGAAGACTTCGAATCCTTTGCCCAAAAATACCAAAAGACCCTGGAAGCGGGCACACTTTTCGTTTACATGAAAACTCATGGGACAAACTACAAGGGTCAGCGACTGATTCACTGTCGGCTCCAGTTCAGGACAAGAAGAGGTTCATTCTTCAGCTCCAGTGAAGGCTACGGCGTAGAAGCAACCTTTCACACCGCCTTGGGTCGCCTTGAACGGCAGCTTCTGAGAAGCCAAGAGCTTGCCCATGAACCCGAATACGCCAAAAAGTATTTGCGGAGAATAGACTTTCCTTCAACAGAACTCTAAACCATACTGGATTGGGAGGTGGAAATGTGACACAAAAAGGAGAAATGTACGCCTGTAAAATCTGCGGTAACGTGGTGGAAGTCGTCTCAGCAGGTAGTGGAGTCCTCGTATGCTGTGGACAGCCCATGCAGCTTGTAAAGGACGAGGACTAACAGCATCTATAAATAAACTAGCTGCACATAATAATTCGGAATCCTGAAGGGGTGGATTAGCTTTGGGTGAAACCACTTTACGTGTATCCAAGATTAAAGACGGAACAGTAATCGACCACATCACAGCCGGACATGCCCTAGATGTGCTAAAGATTCTAGGGGTCACAGGCCGCGTCAACGGGGTTGTCACAGTTGGCATAAACGTGCCAAGTAAAACCTTGGGCATGAAAGATATGGTCAAGATTGAAGGAAGAGAACTCAAGTCAGAAGAAGTGGACAAGATAGCTCTCTTGGCTCCCCACGCCAGCATCAACATCATCAGAAACTACAAAGTCGTTGACAAGCAGCTGGTCCAGCTACCCAACATGATACGGGAAGCAGTCAAATGCGCTAACCCTGCCTGCATCTCAAACAGTAAAGAACCCGTTAAATCCACCTTCTATGTGGACAGCAAAGAGCCTCTCCGCTTAAGGTGCCATTACTGCGGCTACATCATGGAAAATCAGGACATCCCCAAACAATTCTAGCCAGAATGAAACAAATCGCGCCTTTTAGCCTAATTTTTTGCGTTTTCGTGTGTGAATTTCTACTTCACAACCGTTATCAACCTGACCCACAGAGTCTTTTTTGTGGTCTAGTTGTCAATATCGACAAAAGAAGAACTGCAGTTTCTGCTTCATAGAGCTTGGGAAATCGAAAAAAAGTTTGAATCCCTTTCTGCTTGGAAAGGCTTTGTTTCTGTGGGACAGACTTTCAGGTCAACGGTTCTGACTTTGGCTAGAGAATCCTACACCCACAGGCTTAATTTGGAAAAACTGCTGAAAAGCCTTAACCTTGAAGCTACTACAAACGAGATTCCTGACGGAGTTTTTGACTTCACGGGCATGCTTGACTCAGAGGCAATCCAGAAAATCGTCGAAAACGATGAGATAGTCAAGGATTTGTACACAAAAATCGTGGAGACCACTGACCCAAAGGTTGTTTCAGAATTGTCTGGTGGAAAGAATACTGACTTTTTTTATCAAACACTGAAGCGGATGATTGAGGATGAAACAAGACACATTAGCATGGTCAAGAAGACTGCAGGTCGCATAGAACGGATTCAATGACTTGTTGTGGTGTTGTCTCGGTTTCTGTTTTTTCAATGGTTGTTTATTACTGTATAGTAATATTTATATGGAAAAACGTCACTTATTACTTTACGGTAATAATGGGTGAGGCTACATGAGCCTAAAACTACAACTAGTAAAAAACGGAAAAATAATCTTCGAAATTCCCCTATCTCCCACAGACTGGCCAAAAGACCAACTTGAAACCGAATTCGCAGCCTTCGAAGAAGACTTTGAAAAATTCTCCAGCATGTTCGACGCCCTATCCAACCAAACGCGCCTAAGAATGATGCGCCGACTAGTCCAAGAAGAAAACAGCACAATGAACTTTGCAGATTTCATGCGCGACCTAGACTTAAACCCAAAAACGGTCTGGGAGAACTCAAAAAAACTCAGCGACGGCGGATTCTTAACAAAAACGGGCAGAGGAACCTACAGCTGCTCAGAATTCAGCCAATCAGCCTTCCTGACCCTGAGCCTCGCCCTACGCCGACTAGTAGAATCTCTAGAAGAGATAGAGAATTTGAGGAGGTGAAAAGATCGTGCCAGAAGAAGACAGATGGTCTAAGAAAGGATGGCCCTTCTTTAGAAGCGGTCTAGGAGACATCGAAGCAGCTTTCAGAGAAATGGAAGAGATGATGACGAAACAGTTCGAGAACCTGTCCAAGATTTCACCCGAAGACTTAGCCCGTGAACAAACATTGCCCGACGGAACACAAGTGAAGAGCTGGGGACCCTTCGTGTACGGCTACAGCGTAACCATGGGTCCAGATGGAAAAGCAAAAGTAAAAGAGTTCGGAAACCTCAAGCCCGAAACCAACACAGGAAAACCCCAATTGAAGACGGAAGAGAAGCGTGAGCCCCTAGCAGACGTGATACCTGGAGACAAAGAAGTCAGGGTGATAGTTGAACTGCCTGGCGTAGAAAAGGAAGAAATCAAACTCTCCGGAACAGCAGATAAGCTAACGATTTCAGTTGATGCACCTAAACACAAATACTACAAAGAAGTTGAATTGCCCACCAGGGTTGACGTTAAAAAGGCGACATCGAAATACAAGAATGGCGTGCTAGACATCACCATCCCCAAAAAGACAGAAGAGGAAACAAAAAGCGAACCTATGAAAATCGAATAAACAAACCATATCGGCTGTTAATCTCTTCTATTTTTATTCTTTTTTTGTTAAGAAGAAACAACTTGACACATAATTCAGTAACAAAAGATATATTTATGCACGCAAATGAATTACTTAATCCGCAAAAACTGACATCAGATACCTTTAAATCGTCAAGTTTAAACCTATTAACGATACTAAGCAAAAGTTGACGAGATGAATCGTATGAGCGAAATGGCCACCAAAATCTTGGAAGAAAGCCTCGGAAAAATAGTTCTTGTTAGGCTAAGAGGCGGAAAGAAACTGCGAGGAAGACTCAAAGGCTTCGACCAGCACCTCAACTTGGTGTTAGATGAAACAGACGACACCACAGACGTAGAAAACGTAAACAAACTCGGCGCAATCATAGTCCGCGGAGACAACGTAGTAATAATTTCGCCTCCCCCAAGGTGAGAAACGGTGGGAAAAATCAGCAAAGGCACATCCTCATTCGGTAAACGTGCCCATAAAACAGTCCACATCAAATGCAGACGCTGCGGCAAAAGAGCATACCACATACGAAATAAACAATGCGCAGCATGCGGCTACGGAAAAACAACAAAACTAAAAAGATTCTCGTGGCAAACAAAGACCCTAAACGGGGCAAGACTCGTCTAACCTGCAAACTATGATTCACATAGTGCTGCAGTTTTTCTACATTCTTTACGCCTATTAGGATACTAATAGCAGTACATTGTTGAAAACAGTATTTTTTCAGAATTTTTCTCGCACCGCACAAACGTGGTGCCTACTGTTCACACAGAAGTGAGTATTGTAGAGAAATAGAAAAAAGAAAAAAAGAAAGAGAAAATACGAAGAATTATTTCTTCTTCGTAATATTTTTGAATTCTTCGAAGGCCTGCTTTGCCTCTTCCACCGAAGCCTTGTCTTCTAGGGTCGAGACGTCACCGATAGACTGTCCAGCAGCGATGGCCTTTAGAACTCTGCGCATGATTTTGCCGCTTCTAGTCTTTGGCAGTTTTGTTACAAAGTATATGTTTTCAGGCGTTGCTAGAGGACCAACAGTGCTTCTCATGTGAGTTCTCAATTCTTTGGCAAGTTCGTCAGATGGCTTGTTTCCTTCCTTAAGAACTGCGAAGACTACGATTGTTTCTCCTTTGATTTCGTGAGGCTTGCTGGCGACTGCTGCTTCTGCTACTGCTGGGTGCGCGACCATTGCGCTTTCAAGTTCTACAGTTCCTAGTCTGTGGCCTGCAACCTTTAGTACTTCGTCTGCTCTGCCTAACAGCCATAGGTATCCATCTTCGTCTCTCATGCAGTAGTCTCCAGCAAAGTAGGAGCCTGGGAATCTAGTCCAGTAAGTTTCCTTGAACCTTTCAGGGTCCTTGTAGACTGTTAGAGCCATTCCTGGCCATGGTTTCTTGATTATGATGTAGCCTCTTACTCCTGCAGGTACTGGTTTTCCGTTTTCATCTACAACATCAACATCGATGCCGGGCAGCGGGAATGTTGCGGAGCCAGGTTTCAGGGGAACAAGTCCTATTCCAGGCGCTGGCGAAATCATTATTCCTCCAGTTTCTGTTTGCCACCAAGTGTCTACGATTGGGCACCGTTCTCCACCTATGTTCTTGAAGTACCACATCCACGCTTCAGGATTGATTGGTTCTCCAACACTTCCCAGAATCGATAAACTGCTCAGGTCATGCTTCTTGATCAGGTCTTCACCCAAACGCATGAACATCCGTATGGCTGTTGGCGACGTGTAAAGGGTCGTAATCTTGTATTCTTCAATGATTTCCCACCATCTGTCAGGGGTCGGATAGTCTGGTGCGCCTTCATACATGACAATTGATGCGCCATTCAGCAAAGGTGCATAAACAATGAAGCTGTGTCCAGTGACCCATCCGATGTCGGCGTTGCACCAGTACACGCTGTCTTCCTGTATGTTGAAAACCGTCTTGTAGACAGAGTTAATGTAAACCAAGTAGCCGCCTGTGCTGTGAACAATACCTTTTGGTTTTCCTGTTGTTCCTGAAGTGTAAAGAATGAACAGAGGATGAGTACTCTCAACAGCTAATGGAGGTACAGGCTTCTCGTTATGCTTCATAACATCGTGATACCAAACGTCCCTGCCTTCTTCCATGCTAATTTCGTGACAAGTCCTCTTCACAACGACCACTTTCTTCACGGATGGCGTAGTTTTCACGGCTTCATCAACTATCTTCTTCAGTTCGATGATTTTGCCTCTTCTAAAGCCGCCGTCCGCTGTTATGACAACGTTAGCTTCAGTGTGGTTCACTCGGTCAGCTAGAGCTTGTGAACTGAATCCAGAAAAGACTACAGTGTGGATTGCGCCTATTCGGGCACATGCCAACATGGCTATGGGCAATTCAACTATCATTGGCAAATAAAATGCTACACGGTCGCCATCTTTTACACCCAATTTCTTGAGGGCAGCCGCAAACTTGTTAACCTCTTTGTAGAGCTGGAGGTAACTAAGGGTCTTCTCTTCGCCATCTTCGCCCACCCAATATATAGCTACTTTGTTTCGTCTCCAGTTCTTCAGGTGCTTGTCAACACAAAGGTAAGATGCGTTTAGCATGCCGCCAGGGAACCATTTTGCGAAAGGTAGATCCCAGTCAAGCACTCGGTCCCATGTGCTGAACCAATCAAGCTTTCTTGCTTCTTGCTCCCAATACTCTTCTATGTCATCTAACGATTTTCTATAAGTGTCCATATATCGTTTTATTGGCCAGTATCTCAATTCAACTGGCAGAGAGTCTGTTTTCATACTATCACCTAATCGACCATTATCGTGCGAACACAAAAAGCTCCACAAATATATCCTTTACGGAGTAGACTACAGCTACAAACAACTAACCTTTTTACATTTTGTCTACAAAAACCTGCCCTAATTGAATGTTTATATAAGTGGCGAGCCCGCAGGGATTTGAACCCTGGGTCTTCGGCTCCGAAGGCTTGCGCGTCACTTATTCAGGTGACTCGACGCCTTATCCAAACTAGGCTACGGGCTCTACCGACAATAGATGATAAAATGAATGATTAAAGTATAGCGGATATTCAGCCCTCAATCATCTGACGTGGCGGAGTTGATTTAGCCAGTTAATGTTAAGAACATGAAACAGCCATCATTTAGTGAATCGAGTTTCTGGCTTTTGGGGAATGGAGGCATATCTTTGAAGAATTACAAAAATCCAGAGTTCTATGTTGCTGTAATCATTATGTTGTTCACAGCTGTTTTCTCAGCTTGGACTTTTACTAACTGGTCTAGCCTATCCTTTTTCGTTGGCGACCTGTTCTTTGTCCATTGGCTCAGCATACTGGCAACCGTCTTCATCGCGGCGTTGGTTCCAGTTTATTATGTTCTGAAGCGTAAGCGCCCCAGAAGCATCCGGACGCTGTTGCGGCTTCATGTTTTCGGGTATCTGTTCGCTTTTCTGCTAGTTTCGATCCATTTTGCCCAACACACTGGCAGATTGTCTGGCTTCATTCTAAGATTAGAAGAGGGTTTTGTCTTGTTTCTGGTTTTGGGACTAATCGTTGCCACTGGAATGATTGAACGATTTGGAGCAAGACTGAAACTGGCGAAATACACAAAATTTGTTCACAGATATTCCGTGGCAGTTTTCTATCTGGTGATGGTTTTCCATGTGCTTCAAGCTCTAAACATAATCTAACATCTTCAATGATGCCTCAGGATTTTTGGAAAATCACTATCCTTAAATCATCATTTCATGTTTAGACAGTCATGAAGAAGCTGTTCGTTGTTGCAGTTTTCTGTTTTCTGCTCGTTGCTTCACTCTTCACAATTTTTCTTCTTGCCTCCCCCACAAATGAGCCTCTCGACGTTTTCGTGGGCATTGATGTGGCTTATGATGACTTGGACGAAATCAAAGCCCTTGTTGACGAAACCTGTTCTTACACTAACACGATTGTGATTGGCAGCACAGGAATAACCTATAATGTTACCAAATTGAATGATGCCTGCGAGTATGTTTACGATAAAGGCATGTACTTCATGATTTACATGCATCCCCAAATGGAAACCGAAAAAAGTGAGGAACAAAGGCAATGGGTGGAGGCTGCTAGAAGCCGGTGGGAGGAGCGTTTTCTTGGTTTGTATGCCCACGATGAAACCGGTGGAAGACAGCTAGATAATGCAAAAATCAGAGTGCTTTATGAAAAACCTGCCAATTACACAGATGCCGCGGAAAAATATGCAATCAAATTAGGTGAACATCTTGGAAACATCACAGAGAGCCCCATTTACGCCGGAAACCTGAGTTTGTTCACTTCAGATTATGCCCTTTACTGGTTCGATTACAAAGGAGGATACGACACAGTTTTTGCGGAATTTGGCTGGAACTACAGCAGACAACTGAACATAGCCCTCTGCAGAGGAGCCGCAACAGCCCAAAACAAGGAATGGGGCATAATGATAACATGGACCTACAATCATCCGCCATACCTTGAGTCCGGTCCTGAACTCCTCGAGGACATGATTCTTGCTTACGAAAACGGAGCAAAGTACATTCTTGTCTTTGACACCAACAAAGATTACACTGATGGAGTGCTAACTGAAGAGCATCTGGATGCTTTCAAGCAGTTCTGGGACTACGCCAAAAAACATCCACGACAAGCTGAGTCGCCATCCAAGAGAGTGGCATACGTTCTACCAGAGGGGTATGCTTATGGTTTTCGTGGTCCCCATGACAAAATTTGGGGATTCTGGGAGGGAGCCGATGACCCCCTTAGTCACAGCATAAGCGTGGACGTCGGCAACTACTTGGAAGAATACGGAACCAACTTGGACATAATCTATGATGATGGAACAGCCATAGAAACCCTATACTCCAAGTACATCTACTGGAACGGAACCACAACCCCCATTTCATAGGCTTTTCCATAAAATCGCCAGGATTTTTCTGAGAAACAATGATTTTCTGATAGCTCAAGTCCCTGCAAAATTTAATACATCTTAAACATGATAAAAGAAATCAGGGTGAGATGGCTGGTGCCCGAGTATTTAGCTCCAGGAGTCTATGTTGAAGAAGTAGAAATTGGTGCAAAACCCATCGAGGGCGTAAGCACAAGTACCGCGGGATTTCTGGGTGAAACCGAAAGGGGACCAACTTTTCCACGGTTGGTAACCAGTTGGTCTGAGTATCAACGAATCTACGGTGGCCATTTTGGAACTGATAAATATCTTCCTTATTCTGTCGAAGGTTTCTTTATGAATGGCGGTCAAAGATGCTACATCGCCAGAATTGTCAAATCTACAGATGAAAAAGCCCATCTAAAACTAAGAACAGTTGATGACACTGATGTCGTGGCGGTTACGGCTATAGGTGAAGGGTCATGGGGAAAGAGAATAGCCATAAAAACTAAGAAAACCCCAGATGGAAAACATTTCAACCTAAGTGTGTTTTACTGGAAACAAGCCGTCCAATTATATGATCCAACACTAAACAGAATTGAAGACAGAAACAAACCGCGACCCGACGTTACAGAAGTGTTTGACAAAGTCTCAATCGATGAATCATCACCAGAATTCTACGAAAAGAATGTAAACAAAATATCCAATCTAATCCAGATAAAAAAATTAGCTGGCGCAGCTGAAGTTCCCGAAGACATACAAATAACTGCATTGGAAGGAAAAATTAGTTGTGAAAGTGCTCCTGAATTGAATGATTACCTGAGAACAGATACAAAAGTACCTGGGCAGAAAAAGGGTTTGA
>PIXS01000151.1 GCA_003096255.1 Candidatus Bathyarchaeum sp.
ATTGGCGGAATAGAACCCAAAAAAAGTTGGGTTACTCCAGTCCAAGCACTTCTTTCAGGTCGCCCCGATAAGGACCAAGCTTGCCGCCATAGTTTCCAGCCGTGATCTTCACAACTCCGGGAACCTTGATTGCAGCATTAATTCCTATGCACATAGCCTTTTTGACAACTTTCTGGTTCAAGCCGTTTATTACAATCTCGTAGACGCTGCCGACGCCCTCGGGAACTTCGGAGTCATCCACCAACGTCCTGATGGTGGGACAGTATTGATGATTGGTTGACGCTGGAAGCTTATACTTCAAGGACCCAACCTTAGACCCTGCCCTGCAGAGACCACCGGGGAAGGGCATAATCGCTCCTCGAACGTTTTTGCTTATTGCTTCTTTGGCATCTTCTGATGCTTTAAGAGCTGATTCCCAGTCCTTGGCTAGGATGAGCATGTTTCCGCTGGCAACGGCTTTCATGATCCCGAATTCATCCTCAACAACAAATTCACCTTCCATAACGGGAATACGCCAAACTTTTCTTCCTCCTACCTCAGCCTCCTTTTGGAAGCCGTCTCCGAAGTAGCGTAGACCTCTTCCGATGCTTACTCTGCGTTTGGCTTTAGGTAGAGCGTCAAAGACTGCTGTTGTGGGGCACGTCATTATACATTGTCCGATTCTCAGGCTCATCTGACTTTTGAGTGCTCCTCTTGAACTTTGATATATTTGGATTATGGCTCCCGGGCGACCATCGGGGGTTTCTTCGGGCCCCACAAGAGTTTCTACTGACGACTCTGCCGGTGACATGATGATTGATGATGCGAATCCGGATGCGGTTCTTGCCGCGATTAATGCCCATTTCTCGTTGGCGGCTGTTATCAGTATTCTGCCTGCCCACAGGGGGAACATTTCGGCGAAGGTGTCCTCTATTCTAACGGGGTCTTTTCGTCCAGGGACCTTTACAATGAATTCGTTTTCTTCTTTTTTCAAAACTTCAAGCTTAGACATACACTTTTACTCCATCAAGTTTGATTTATTCCGCTCCGAGAATCCTCGTGAACTAATTTGTGTTTTCATCTTCATTAACACTTTTAGATGTTACGGTGTTTGTCACGTCAATTTTTGGTGTTTTGCATAAGCGTTTGTTCTGTGGTGTCTTCCAAAGAGGACACCAGCCAATCATGTAGAGTATGTGCTTTTTGTTTGGAGAAAAGGAGCTGAAGCTGTTTTTGCACCGAAAAGTAAATAAAGTGACGGTATAAGGACGGTATATGGAAGCTAGATTGTGCATATGGTGCATTTTATGGGATACAGAAAGAGTGGGGAAATGCTCTGGAAATGGAGTTGGAACCCCTAGGGGCGGTCAGACATGGGTAAACCTGTGAGCGCCCACAAAAAGCCCTTAGTGGAAGAAGATGTGGACAATGTTAGAGAAGATTACGTAAAAAAGATGAGAGACAATTATCCTCTAATTGTTCGCAGCCTCATGCACGACATCATCGTAAGTGTCGACAAAGGGGGAGATTTTGTTTTTGTGAATGACGCCGCCGTCGAGTTTTTTGGCGAATCAAGTGAAGAAATGATAGGAGCCAATTTTGTTGAATACTTGCACCCTGAGGATCTAGATAAAGCGTTGGATGCTCTTCAGGACCTAACTAAAGGCAAAGAAATGACTAAGGACTTTATCATCAGAGTGAAGAGCCCACGGGGATTTAGAACATTAGCGATGAATGGAATCGCAGTCTTCGATGACGAAGGAAAGTATGTAGGCGCCCATGCAACAGGCAAAGACCTTACAGACCTCCTACAGACAGAGGAAGAACTGAAGTGGTCACGTAGACATTTCCAACGATTGTTCGAAGTTATTGTGGACCCCATTATTATCGTAGACTTGACTGGAAACATTCTAGAACTCTCCCAATCAGCAGAAGAAATACTGGGAACTCCAAAAGAGAAAGCTGTTGGTAGACACATTCTAGAAACAAAGGTCACGTCAACCAAGAACCACAAAGTCCTGAAGACAAATCTGAAGAAACTAACAAAAGGAATGTACATCCAACCTCAACTTATTGATGGGATCACAAAAGATGGAGAACCATTACTCTACGAGGTTAGTCCTGCGCGGATAATGTATCGAGGTCAGCCATCAGTCCTAGCCATATTCCGTAACATTACAGAGCAGAAGAAGGTTGAGGAGAAGCTTCAGGAATCAGAAGAGCGGTTTAAGAATCTTCTGGATAATGCTCCTGAAGCCATTTGGATGCAAGAGATTACTGGAGTTTTTATTGATGGAAACAAAAAAGCTGAGGAATTAACTGGCTACACTCGGGAAGAGTTGGTTGGAAAAAATCTTTTGGACCTTCTTGTCCCGCCAGAAAACATCCCCAAAATCATGGAAGACTTCAAAGCAACAATGTTCGGAGAATTAACTGGACCCGTTGAGTTGGAGATGGTGAAAAAGGATGGCAGTTTAGTTTCTGTTGAAGCAACCACGATTCCCGTTGAAAGGAATGGAAAAATCGAGATTATAGGCATAACAAGAGACATAACCGAACGAAGGCAAACGGAGAATGCTCTTCGGGAGAGCGAGACGCGATTTAGAGAGTTGAGTGAATCACTTCCTGAGATGGTTTTTGAAACAGACATTGATGGAAATGTAACATACATAAATCAGGCTGTAGTTGAAAAGTCAGGTTACACTCAAGAAGATTTTGATAACGGTTTTCCTTTTTTGAATACACTTATTCCAGAGGAGCGGAAAAAAGCAGTCAAAGACATGGCAAAAATAGTCACAGAATCTGCCGATTTGGGTTTTCTTGAGTATACTTCAGTGTGAAAGGATGGTAGTACATTTCCGATTTTGCTTCATGTCACTCCGATTGTTAGTGACAATCAGTGTGTGGGAACAAGAGGCATAGTTATAGACATTACTGATAGGAAGATGGCTGAGGAAAAACTTCGAGCATCTGAAGAGCGGTTTAGGAGTTTAATCTATAATACTCCTGAAGCTATTTGGCTGCAAGATGCAAGTG
>PIXS01000152.1 GCA_003096255.1 Candidatus Bathyarchaeum sp.
AGGACTAGAACTAAGAGAAAAAGGAACCCAGGAAACACCAGCGCCCTAGCGAAAAAGAGTAAATCAAGAGCCACCCTAGATTAGCACCTTCCTGTTGTTTACGTCGTCAAGACTCCAGTGCCAGTTTTTACGCTTCTTTGTGTCAATGAATGCCATGCGGTCAGTGCAAGAGAAGCAGGGGTCTAGGCTTCCCATTACTGATGGAATGTCAGCAATGTACCCACCTTTGATGATGTCTGGAAAAGCGATAAGGTTTGCCAGTGTGGGGGCTCTGACCTTGACTCGGTATGGATAGGCTGTTCCATCACTTTTGACGTAATGGATTAGTTCGCCTCTTGGAGCTTCAACGCGGCTAACGGCTTCGCCTTCAGGGATTTTTCGTTGAACCCTAACTCGCAGTCGTCCGCTGGGAAGGTGACCAAGGGCATATTCTATTATGTCTAGGCTTTCCAGTACTTCTTCTGCCCTGACCATCAGCCGAGCCCATGTGTCACATTCCTTGTAGCGTATGACGTTGAAAGGAATTTCTCCATAAGCCGCGTAAGGGTCATCTTTTCGGACGTCAGAAGCAACGTCTGAGCCTCTCAGAACTGGACCAACAACACAATACTTCAGAGCGTCTTCCCTGCTTAACACGCCGATGCCTTCAGTTCTTAACCGTAATGTGGCGTCTTCCTCGAACACGTTCTTATAGAAAACAGCCCGTTTCCTAACCGCTTTAATCATCTTCAATGTTTTCTCGATAGCGTTCGGGTCAATGTCACGCCTTACTCCGCCAATCGTATTGAATCCGCTCATCAAACGGTTGCCCGTGATTCGCTCAATTATGTCCATTACTGGCTCACGGTCACGCCACACATGCTGGAATAACGCCTCAAAACCAAGCAGGTGACCGCCAACACCAAGGAGTAGCAGGTGACTGTGAACCCTGTTCAGTTCATGTATGATGGTGCGTAAGTATAAGGCACGGGGTGGAGTCTCGATGTTTCCGATGTCTTCGACGGCTTGACAGAAAACGGTTGTGTGGGCAGCATTACAGATTCCGCAAATTCGCTCAACCAGAAACACGTCCTGGAAATACATCATACGTTCAGCTGCCTTCTCAATGCCCCTGTGAACATACCCAAGACGCGGCTCAACACCCACAACAGTTTCCCCATCAACCTTGAAAGAGAACCGTTCAGGCTCATGCAAAACAGGATGCTGAGGACCAACAACAACATTCACGATTGACCCAGCAGCTTCTTCGGCTGATTCTGTCTGCAAAGCTTCCTCAGAAAATTCAGTATCCTGAGTTTCTGGCGGTTTCCAGTCTCGTCTAAGAGGGTAGTTTCCTTGAGGCCAAACATCTGGGAGCAGTAATCGTTCAAGACTTGGATGCCCCTCAAAAACAACGCCTAAGAGGTCAAAGACTTCCCGTTCATACAGGTTTGCTCCAGGCAGAATGTCTGTTATCGTTTTTGTAACAGGTTTTTCTCGGCTAACACGGTTTTTGAGAGTGACTGTTCCTTCACAGACCATGTGGTAGTTTAGTTCTATTTCGGTTCCTAGGTCTACGCCGCTTATTGTCGAAAGCATACTGTCGTCAATTTCTTTTAGGATCAGGGAGATTGCGTCTCTATGGCGTTCAGGCTTAAGAAGAATGTACGCTTTCTTTGGCCTAGGAACTTTAAGCTCCACAATCGCATCAGCCAAGTTGTTCTTAAGAAGTTCTACAGCAGTTTCAAACTTTCCCATAAACTCATCCCTTCAGTTTCCCAAGTAGTTTCGCAACACCCTGCACAATCGCCTCAGGTTTTGGTGGGCAGCCCGGAACATACACGTCAACGGGAATTATCTCGTCGAGGCGCCCACTTATGTTGTAGCATTCTTGAAATATTCCACCCGAACAGGCACAAGCGCCTACAGCTACAACAAATTTTGGCGAAGGCATCTGCTGATAAATCATTTTGAGTCGTGGCGCACACTGTTTTGTCACAGGTCCAGTTACTACAAGAACGTCTGCATGGCGAGGTGAGGGCTCAAGTTTCACGCCAAAACGTTCCACATCGTATCTGGGTGTTAGGAGGGCAACAACTTCGATGTCACAGCCGTTACATGCGCCAGTGTTGAAGTGCAGTAACCAAGGAGATTTTGTTCTTGCCCATTTGAGCAAACCAAGGTCAGGCATTTTAGAGACCTCCCAAAAGAAGCAGGTCTGCTGCTAGAATGATGCCTAAGTAAATTAGCAAAGTGAAGGGGTTTATCATCTGTAGGGCTAAAGCTGCGAAGGCCAGTATCAATGCAGGCGAGTCGATTATGACGAAGAATATGAGATACTTGTAGAGGCTAACATTGACCAGTAGCCTTTTTGAGACCACTTTTTCTCCACAGGCATACATTGCACTTTTTTCTTCACTATCTTTAGATTTAGGAACTAAGCCTTTGCTTAAAACATAAATCACTGCTGCGACGGATAGAACCAGCAAAAAGGCAACAATTGTCTCAATCAACAACTATGTCCACCTCTCCACTGTTCCTCAAGTGACTCTGTGAAAACAAGAAAGTTGGCAAGTCCAATAGTTTCTGGCGCAGCATGGAAAGTAGCCAGTGGCACAGCAACTACAATATTTGCTGTTGGAGCTTTCGGGGATGGGTTTGCCTTCATATCTGTTTTACCACTTTTGCTTGCTTTTTCAGAGGTTTTAATTTTATGTTCAGTTGTTAGAGTAGAACACGGATTTACGTTTTAGGTGCCAAAACGTTACCCAGAGGGGTGATTTGGTGAAGCCGCGAACGGTTTTCCGGTGTTCATTTTAAACATTCCTCTTTTGCATGAAGCGCTAAGCCGAATGGTATAAAGTTTTCCCATAATTTTTTATATTTCACATAAATAGTTAAATCAAGTTAAGTAAGTTTAATCTTGGCGATGTTATCATGTCCGAAACACGAAAGCTCCAAAAGATCGGCAACACCCTCTACGTTTCTATTCCCAAAAATTGGACAACAACCATGAAGCTGAAACAAGGTGACAAAGTAACATTATCTTCACAACCAGACAATTCCTTAAGCATCCGCTCAGCCAGCACAAAAGAAAAGCCAAGAGAAATCAGCCTAACAATCAACGACAAAGATTCAATACATTCCCTCAAACGGGAAATCGTAGCCGCCTACGTAGATGGCTTTGACATAATAAAACTGAAAGCAAAAGAGAGAATCTCAGAGGAGCAACAAGAAAGCATCAGAGAAATAGTAAATCATTTGTTTGGTTTAGAAATCATCGAAATTTCCGGAGACGCCATGACTATACAGTGTTTGCTAAAACGAACCTTGGAGATAGATAAGACAATTCAGCGGATTCAGAACGTATTACTATCGTTGTTTGAGGAAGCTGTTTATGCACTGAGAGAACAAAACGCTGATTTAATCCCTGGTCTCTCTAGGAGAATGAAGGATATTAGACGCCTTTCATTAGTTACATACCGTCTACTTCGGAGCTTTCTGCTATTCCCAAACCCAGAAAACCAGACGAAACTAACTTTGATTGAATGTGTTGACTATCTTCTGATTCTGCACATAATCTCCGAAAGCGCCTGCAACGTAAACAACATCTCAGAAAGCGTCATGGCACTAAACAAACAAGACATTTCCAAGCAGATGCTAGAGCCACTTTACCAAGTAAGCGTCACAATAAAACGCTCATTCAACAATTCAGTTCAAGTGCTTCTATCCAAGGACATACAACTAGCAAACCAAATACTGGACAACATGCCCGCTAGCGACCTAAACCTAGAAGAACTGTGGAAATTCTGGAGAGAAGCAGACAGAACAAAAGTCTCCAGCCTTGTTCTTTCACACGCTTATCTGCTCATCGACTGCTTAAAACGGATAAACCAGCACTCTGCCGAAATCGCAGAAATTGCCATTAATCGCGCAGAAGCTGCAACAGCAAACGGTCAGAACATTGAAGCAAGAAAAGGAAGATAATCACATCGCAAACAGTAATCTGCAGCTATTTGGAGCCTAATAGAGGTACATTGTTGAAAACAGCCTTTTTTCAGAAAATCGGCAGCACAAGTGTTTTGGTGCGGCTGCCGGGATTTGAACCCGGGTACCCGGCTTGGGAAGCCGGGGTCCTACCTAGCTAGACTACAGCCGCCACAATTTCCATACATTGGCTGCAATTTAAATCATTTAGGCTCTAGTTTTCAGTAACCCTTCGGAGAGCCTCAATCACGTTTTCTGTTCCCATAGCCAAAATGTAGGGTCCAAGTCTAGGTCCCTGGGGCACTCCCAAAAGAATCCTGTAAACCGTCTTGAAGAATTTGCCTGGTTTAATGCCGCTGTTTCTGGCAATGTTGAAGAATTCGCCCTGAATCTCTTCCTCTGTTGCTTCCTTCTGCAGGATTTGGATAAGCGCCTTGACTGCACCTTTTTCTTGTTCAGTCAACTCGACGGCTTTTTCCTTGATTTCCGTGAAGTCCTTTGACCAGTTAAGGGCGTAGCCGATTCGCTGCTTCAGGTCATCTGATAAGCCCTCTTTGCCGTACCCGTAGCCCCGAAGCTTCTCCAAGACAAAATCGACTTCAGAGCCTTCAGGAGCAACCTTTGCCAAGAACGTTAGCAGATTGTAGGGCACATGCTCACCCGGCTTAGATGGCATGTTTAGGAGCATGCAGTACTTGTATAGTCCGGACAGTTTAGCCTTCTCTTTCTTGTCTGAAACATGTTTCTTTCCGAAGTAGATGTCTTCTAGTTCATCAAGCTCATTCATGTATTGTGGTATGTCCGTGACTGAGAGACTTCGGGCGCCAACAAACCGCTTCAAGACCAGCAACAGAAGAGACCCAGGCGAGCCATACCTGAACCAAACTTGGGGAGTGAAAACGTTTCCAGCTGATTTGCTGATCTTTTTTCCGCTCTTATCAAGATACATTTCATATCTGGCATGAAATGGAGGAGTCCACTCAAAGATTTCTTGGCATATTCTGTCATTTACCCTCACTGAGTCTGCAATGTCCTTCCCGAAGGGCTCGAAACGGATGTCCAATGCTTTCCATCTGGCTGCAAACTCGACCTTCCATCCAAGTTTTCCTTCTGCTTTTCGGATGTCCGCCTCGCCTTTGTGTCCACAGCCCTCCAGCCACTTTTTCCTCACTTCCATTCCTTCGCAGCTGTACAATACCTTGTTTTCGTCAGGAAGAAATGTGTGGGCTTTGGTGGTGTAGATTCTGCCACATTTGCTGCAAATCGGGAAGTATGGAAGAACATCCACAAACTTGTCTTGCCCAACTTCCTCCTGGACAATTTTTCCCACTTTTTGGGCATTTTCGAGTATTGTTTTGACTTCTTCTTTGAAGAGTCCCTGCTCGTAGGATTTTCTGGCGGACATGAAGGTGTATTTGATGCCGCTCTGGTCAAGGGACTCCAATAGGAGGCTGGTCATGTGTTCTCCGAAGCTTCCGTGGCAACCGTGAAGGTCAGGAATCGACGTAACTGGATATCCCAGGTATTTGCTTAGGGACTTTGGAAGCCCTGCTGGAACCTTTCTTAAGCCGTCTAGGTCGTCAGCGAAGGCAATATATTCTGAGTTGTATCCTTGTTCCTGAAGAGCCAATGTTACGGCGTATGATCGGGCGCAGTCAGCGAAACTGCCGATGTGTGGAAATCCTGAGGCTCCGAGACCGCTTTCTGTTCTGATTAAGTCTAGGCTTCTGCCCAGTTTCTGTTCTCTTTCTATGATTTCGGTCGCGGTTTTGTCGTACCATGTTCCGTGTCCAATTATTTTTTCAGGCATACTCAGGTTTCCTCATTAATCGTTTACAGTAATCGGATTGTTAGATAAAAGCATAAAGGGGTTTTGTTTCCTGTTTTGTTGGAACAAGCGTTTCACTTTCTGGAACGCCTATACCGTAGTGTCCCTTAACTTAAGGTTTAACCCATTGTCTGGATGGTGAACAAGTATGAAACGAAGCAAATTAACAATTCTGGCAATAATATTAGCTATCATTGTTATGGCGGCTCCCGCATCCGCATTCCTTGGATCGCAAAACATCGAAACCAAAGCTGAAATAATGGTAGAGATTGCTTACGGCGCCCAAGAAACCGTAATGGGCATAGTCACTCGCTTAGAAGACAACTCAACCGCATATCAAATGCTCCTTGATGCCGACTTGGATGAACTATTCTACGGCAACGTTTCCCTTTGTGTGGAAAACCAAACAGAAGTCAACGGAACTATCGTAAATGCTGACGGCGAAGGTTGGGCATTTCTGGACGCAGCCAACGTGTCACTGTATGCTGAGGAATACGAATTTGCAATCGAAAACGCAACAGAAGCACTGGAAATATTCCGTGACGTTATACGATCACTCAACGACATACTAGTTGACGCAGGCATCGAAACTGAAGGGATACTTGATACAGAGTTACTTCAAGAAGCCATTGACCGCTCACGAGACAGAATCGCTCAGCTTCGAGCGCTAATCGATGACGGTCATGAGTTGGAGGCCAACTTGACTGACGCAGAAGATTATCTCGACATAGCCCAAGCAGCACTTGATTTAGGTGAACTTGAGGATGCCGAAGACGCGTTGATGGAAGCTAACTCTATAATCAGCGATGTCTGTGCTGAATTAAGGGAAATCGCCAAAGGACTGAACCCTGGAAGAATACAAAGTTACCTTGTGCATGCACGCCAATATAGGGAACGATTCAGAGAAATGTTTGGACAAGCATCAGATGAAGACATAGACGTTGACGCAGTAGCTCAGGCGCTTGGTTACGTAGATGGGGATGCATTCATGGCACGACTCCAAGAGATGATTGAAGATGCTCAAGACGCAAATGACGTCAACAAGGCAATCAAAGAACTGAAAGACTTCAGCAAAATGGCAAAGAGAATGGATCAAGCTTTGACCAAAGAGTTCGGTAACAACGGAAACGGCAATGGAAACGGAAATGGACAAGGAAACGGTAATTCTGGCAACGGTAAAGGCAACGGCAACATGGGCGGCGGAAACAGCCCATAAAACATCTTTTCTTTTTATTTTTTTAGTTCAACCTGATTTTCAAGCCCAATCTTTTGAACTTTAACTATGTCAAGTTTTTCAAGTCGCCTAACCAGTCTCCAGAGGCTTGTTCGCGGTATTTCAGGAAACCGTTCCCTTATCTGGGACTCGAAAGCTTTTCCTTCATTCTCTGACAGAAACTGTATTACATCCTGTTCTTCTTTGTTCAGTTGAGGATGCAGCTTCACGATTTTTTCAACATTCGGTTTCCGTTTAATAAAAAGAAAGAATACAACAACAATGATTAACGCCACGGCAGCTACTGCAGCGGCAATGTATTCGATGGGAAAGCTGTCCCCGTTTGAGTCACCGCCATTTGGAGTGCCTCCGTTTGGGGAGTCCTCACTAACTGTGAGCTGGTCAGTTAGCCCCTCTATTTCGATGTTATATGTTCCGGATGTTTGCTTGGTGATCTTGAATTCTGTTGTGGTTGAGGCTCCTGCATCAAGAGTCACGCTTTTGGTTTCTTCTGTTGTTTGATTTATCAACAGGGAAACTGTGTAGGAGCCTGATTGACCGCCCACGTTGGTGACTTTGACTGAAACAGTAACCTCTTCTCCCTTTTTGACTTCAAGGGGCGTGACAGATAGGTCGCTGATTTGGAAGTTTGCGGGTGGAGTTAATGGAATTACGTAACTTATTTCCCATTGGCTTGGAAACAGTGTTAGTATGTTGTCTTCCATGTCTATTGATGTTGGCGTTTCGCTCAGGTAAACCACTGTTGAATCTTCAGGCAACTGAACTGTCATGTTGTATGGCGTGTCAACATTAATCGTCCACACTTCACCATCCTTCGATGTTAAAGAATGAGTGTCATACTGAAGCGAAACGCTTGTCGCCCCCAAAGTCAAAACAGTCAAATTGTTTCCTTCTACCTCATAATCCAGAACAGTCTGGTTCTCGTCAAGCACAATGTAATTGTCCGCTGACGAACTCAGAAGAGGCAGAGATACCGCCGCAATAGTCTCATTCACGCTCAAGGTTTGTGTGACCCGGACAAGTCCGTCCCTGTAAATTTGAAGGTCAGTTGAGTCAAGCTGATAGTCAGTCTCCTGAGCAGCTGCTGCGGTTACACTCAGTAATAGGATAACAGTTGTGAAGACAACAAAAGCAGTTTGCCTAGAATCTCCTTTCATGGTCAAATTCACACTGAAATGATGTTGGTTTCTTGTCTAATAAGACTTCTGAATCTAAGGTATAGCGGGAATCTTATTAACATTCACTTATACTTATAGAAAACAAGGTTAGTGCTCCAAGATGGGAGACAAAGACGTATGGCATTACATCCTTCCATTCCCCTTCGAAACTGAAAAACGTAGGCTAATCTGGAGTGTCCTACAGTCTAAGGTAGGCAAGAGTCTTCTAATGAACATGACGCTGGAGGGACGAACCTACCAAAAGGACCTCATCAACGGAACCTCCTACTCAAACAAGTCAATAATTGAGTACCTGAAGCGGATGGTTTCAGCTGGCATTCTAGAGCAGGGCATGGAGCGGGTTGCAACAGGAAAAAGGAAAGTGAGAGTCAGATGGTATGTTCCCACAAACCTTGGAAGATGGTTTATCCTTTTCCTGAAACCCACAGAAGAGATTCCTCCTGAGCTGGTGCGAAAAACGATAGAAGAAATCTTTCATGTCTACGCCTCCAGCATCGTTGAAGTCAGCGAGGAGTTCGGAATAAACATAGACGTATTCCGCGAAATCCTTAACGCCGAATATAACAAAACCAAAAAAGAAACGGCAGGAAGGCTCGCCAGTTTCCATGAAAAGAAACCTGCTAGTTAAAAGTACTCTTATGTTCCTTTTGATCCTTGGTGAAACAGTTGCTTTCTTTTGGTTACGATGAGTGAAGTTGAAGTTAGCAATAAGGACAGGACGATTAATGAGGAATATTCTGGAATTACGTGAGTGCCTGCGATTTCTATCATGTGAGTGCTGTGGGTGTAGGTGATGTAGAAACTGTTGTGGGTGCCATTATAGGTTCTTGTGTAATCTGCGCCTTCAATCAATGGTTGCCCATTCAAATAAACCGAAAAATCGCCCCAAAGCAAATTTTCAGGAATTGTTATGTTGCAGAATCCTGTTGTTCCCGTAAGACCCGTAACGTTGAAAGAAAGTTGTAGTGA
>PIXS01000153.1 GCA_003096255.1 Candidatus Bathyarchaeum sp.
ATCAGAGACGAAGTTGGCGAAGACACTCCTTGGCACATATCAGCGTTTCATCCGATGTATAAGCTTCCAGATTTGCCACGAACACCTGTTTCCACAATAAGAACCGCCCGAAAGATTGGGCTAGAAGCAGGGCTCAAGTATGTTTACGAAGGAAACGTCCTCGGTGAAGATGGAGAAAACACTTACTGTCCAAACTGCAAAAAGCCTGTAATCCAACGGTTTGGCTACTCCGTAAAAGAAACATGCATCAAGAATTCTAAGTGCGGTTACTGTGGAGCAGACATTGACGGCGTGTATGTGTAGCTTTTTTGTACGTAGTTTCTTGTGACGCGTAACAGTATAAACCCTTCAGAAGTGGTATGGCTGTTGTAAGGGCGCACGAGACAGAACGAGGGTGACGCCGATCTTGGAAAAACCCCTTTCTTGTTAGTGGGTGGGAACCGTGTGCGCCCTTCCCCCTTGCCTTTTTGAAAATATTTTTTACAATGCTAACGCGTCAACAATGAAGGAAAGTCCAAAGTAGATTAGAACTGCTCCAAAACCTGCAATCAATGCGCGGTACCATCGTTGTTTTAGAATTTTGGCGCTCCTTTTTGCAAATCCAGAAACAAAAGTCAGCCATGCGTAATCAATCCATACATGACAAACATACATCAAGACCACCCCAGCTAAGCCTGCAAACTCAAGGGCAATTAGAATCAAGTTTGCACCGATGCTGAGCCACCAAACAATAAAATAAGGATTCAACCCTGTTAACGCCAGTCCCATCAAAAACAGGTTACGTGTTGTCCCTTTGGTTGCGCCAGTTTCCTTTGTTTGATGTAACGAACTTCGTATCTGCATTGCCCCGAAAATTATTAGTGCTGCTCCGCCTGCAACGCCAACTGCGAACCTGACTGCGGGCTCGCTTGCGACGCTTAGAAGTCCGAGGGAAAGTAACATTACCAGCGTGAACTCGATTATGCTGTGGGCGATGGAGAACACTATGCCTGTTTTTGTTCCGTTTTTTGCTCCATGAGTGATTGTTACAAAAAACATTGGTCCGGGAGCTAAGGCGCCTGATGCAGAAAGTATGATGACTGTGGCTGCGAAGCTTACTATGTCCATAATTGTAGGGAGATGTGGTTGCTATAATGGTTTTTCTGTTTGTGTATTTGTGTTGAACAACAATACGAAAACGTTTATTACGTATTAAGATACTGTATATGAATTGGGGGCACGCAACAAAAAACTAAACAGAGGTTAAACTGTGAAAGCGGCACCAATCTTTATCGCGTTTTTCATAATGTTTACAGCAGCTTCGATAGCTGTTCCTGTTCCCCTGTTCCCAGGTAACCTTGTTGCATCATTTCTGAACATCCCCTTTCTAGAATACGCCATATACATTGAAGCCATAACAAACGGCATAACCTATGGCGTAGTAATCTATTTCGTGTTTTTCTTAATTGGCAAAAAACTAGACGACTCAGTTCCGTTAGACTCAAAAAAACGTTCATTACGCTAACCTGCAAACTAGATAAAATAAATGCAGGGGTCTGCCAGCCTATTAGTCTTCATTCCTGCTAAGGTCGGTCTGGGACGGCTACATCATCCCCCACAGAAACAAGCCGTCCCCGACTAATAAAGTCTTTAACGGCATGTGTCACATGAAAAATACTGAAGCTAAAAAGAAACTCAGAGTCAATGTCCTAAATTGTGACTTTTTTGGTGTAAACATTAATAGTGCAACTTCGCATTTTCCCTTTTTCGTTCTTTAGACGTAATAAATTCGAAAAATTATAATTATAACTGGGGGTATAACTTGATTCGCTGGGGGAGTGTATCATCTACTTTTAGTGATAACCCTGCTGCAAAGACGGACTTATTGGAGGTGAAAAAATGAGTAGAAGAAAGAGAGAAAGGACAACAAAAATGTTTGAATTAGGAGAATCCTGTAAACCAGTTCCCTTCAAACCTGAACCCACCTGTGATGTGATGAACCTTAATTTCCGTTTCCGCGTTATTTCACCAAAAACTAAGAAGTTTGTTTGGGTTGGATTGCATTATGAGCTTAAGCGTTGTAGTTTAGAATACACTTTAGGTGACCTGCTTTACTCGACAACTTTGCTTCCTCAAGAGAAAGTTTGGCTTTCCTTCAGGAACCGTCATTCTGTTTCCCGGCTTACCGAGGACTCTTCTTTTTCGGCACATTGTCATTCAAGAAGTAATGAATCTTTGTGGATGGACACGTATCGGAATCTAGCGACAGATGTTTCGATGTCTGACAATATTAGAACACGGTCCTCTTCGCAAAGTAGTTTTGAAACTAAAGCCGATGGCGGATACTGGAGTTTTCTGTTTTTTGGTGGGGGTGACGTTTCAGCTGAAGGCAAGTTTGATTCCAGTTCTGCGTATGATTACTCTAGAGAAATAAATCAGCATCTTCGTTCTAGTTTCCATCAAACAAACGAAATCACTAGAACCGCAGAATCAACATCAATTACTGAAATTAATAGCCATCGAACCGTTGAAAAAGAAGAAAAAGACGAAGTAAAAACTGGAGTACGGGTATTCCAAAACATCAATCACTGTCACACTCTGACCTTCTTGTTCTATAATATTGCAAGACGCCAAGAAGTAACCATCAAGTTGAATGGTGTAACCTACAGGGCAATAAATCCAGACACAGAACAGGACATGCCAATTATTAGAAAAGGCTATCAGTTGGCAGTAGCTGAAAACCAAGAAATTTTGAAGTATGACCAAATCAAACAACCTGAATACATGGCCATGTTAGCAACTACTGGCAATCCTACATATCCTCGCACTTCTAAATATGTTGTAGCAGCCAAAATGCCAAGGACAGTGAAATCAGATAAGGCGTTTATAGATTCAGCTCCATCTGTTAGCATGAAGATTCCCGCAACTGAAAGAGTAACTGCTGTTGACGAAGTTAAGAAGCTACTACCTGAATCAAAGTTCAGTTTCAGTTTCCACCAAGTAAGCCTATTGCCCACAAACGCAGTTTATGTAGAATCTGCGTTAGGCTCATGCCTCGCTTGTGAACCCTATGTAATGGAAAAGCAGAAGTTAGAGTTAGAACGTTTGAGCCTCGAAAACCAGCTTCTCCAACGCCGAATTGAGCTTTTAGACCAACACCAACTCTACAGATGTTGTCCTGGAACTGAAGCTGAGACCGATGACTAAATGAGAACCTAGTCAACATGAACCTGTAATGTTTCAAACAGTTTCCCACCCATCATTTCCTCTTTTTTCTTTCATAAAAACTGAATTATGACGCAAATTTTGGATTTCAAGCAAAAATGCTAGAACAAAAAATTGAGAAAAAAAGTAAAAAATCACTGAGCACTAAGGGTGGGATGGCTACAAAATTCCCCATGTTTTTGGGGATTCTGTGCTTTTAATGCTTTCAGTGTGTTGTCCACTAAAAAATGTGGGTTTACATCCAAGATATTTTGATGATGTTGCGTTTTTCTAGGCGCCTCATTGCTTCGAGAAATTCGCTTTTTTGTTTTCCACTTACTTCGAAGTGTTCCATTATTTCTGTAACTGGTGTTTGTGCTGATCCGCTTCTTTGATGTCGGCGCTGTAAGTAGTCGACGACCCGCCTTTCGATTTTTCCACACTTCCATGTTGTGTTCCGAAGGAGTGTGGCTATGGAACTCAAAGTTTTTTGTGCTTCTATTCCCCTTCGTTTAGCCAGAGTCTTTCACCTCTACGTCTCCGAAACTGACGAAACTGTAATAGGAGTGGTTATTTTTGTTCTTTTGCCTAAACATTTATAGCTGAGGATGTCCACGCGACCAATTCTTACAAGTTTGAGGGATTTACAGTGGACGGCTTTGTGGCAATACTCACCCTGAATTCAGCGGCTACTTCAGTTGTTGATGTTTCGATGGGCGAAAAACAGTACCGTTTTACATGCAAGCGATGTGCCTCCCTTTGTTGTAGCCTCGGAGGTCCAGTAATCACAAAAAAAGAAGCCGAATCCATAGAAAACACGGGGCTTTCTTCATGTGGCTTTATTGAACCCCTTACCTCGGGTGTCAATTGTTCCTCGCTCGTGGTTGGTGGCCTAAAAACCAGAAGCGATGGGTCATGTGTCTTTCTTGAATCTGACCAAACCAAAAACAATAGACGATGTGGCATCTACTCTGTGAGGCCTGCACTTTGCAGACTTTACCCTTTTACCTTCGAACAGTGTGGTCCAGACAAAGTTGCTTTGAAAATTATTCCTTGTTGTTTGGGGCTGAACAGTTCCGAAGGTCAAGTAGTCACTGAAAACTACATTTTAGAAAATGTTGTTGGGCCTCTTCTTGATGCTATGCAGGTGCTTCAGAAAGATGATAAGTTTTAAGCAAGTTTTCCATGTTTGGCTTTGAAGCTGCCGTTGCATGTGATTTTGCCTTTGCTGTCAGTTTCACACTTGATTTCTTTGCTTATTGTGACGCCAGTTAATCGTCTGAAGGCTTTCCCGAAGTCGTCTTCGTTATCGTCAAACCAGCACAGAACATAGTTGTCTGCTTTTCCTTCCTTTGTTGTCATGTAGTCGATTTTGCCCATTATTGGAAAGAACTCGTCAAGAACACAACTTAACTCATTTTCCTCGTTCTGTTTAGAGACTTTGAACTTGCGTGCTTTTACTGCGACAAAGGGCTCTTTTTCCTGTTTGCCAAACCGCTCTTTATAGAAAGTTATTACTGGTTTATTCCAAACTAACTGCACAATATTTCCCCCAAGGCTCTAGTAACCTAATGAGTTTCAGTTGATATAGAGTTTTTCGTTATTCTTTGATGTAAGGCACTAAGCACAGGAACTTGCAGATTTTATCACTGGTGTTTCTTAGCTGGTGGGTCTCGTTTGCAGGAATGAAAATTGCGTCTCCCGCTTTGAAGGGTTTTTCTTCTTTTCCACCAACCACAACTCCTTCTCCTTCTAGTATGAACACTTCATGTTCCCAGTTGTGGCTGTGAAGTGGGCTATTTCCTCCTGATTGCATCTCGAACAGTCTCATTGCGAAGTTTTTGGCGCCCATCTCTTTGGTTATTAGCCATCTGACTGTCAGGTTTTTGCTTCCGCCTTCTACGTCTTTTGCTTGTATGTTGGTGTACGGAAAGATGTTCATTTTTTGTTTTCTCCTTGTGTGTGTTGTTATTTAGTCTGTGTCTGTTTTTGTGTTTTGTTGTCTATGTGGGAAGCTTTATTAGTAAATGTTTACCATATTTTGGTAAACATATGCTGGGGAATAAATGGGGTTACTGTCAACACACGAATCAGCAGTATGGAAACACTTCCAGAAAGGAAAAGCGACCAGCGACATCGCCCAAGAAAGCAAAGAAAGCTGGAGTTCATCCTATGTCTCACGGGTTCTCAACAGAACCAGAAAAAAAATTTCAAAGGCCCTTGAGGAACACGCGAAAAGTCACAGACTAGATGTCGAAACTCTCCTAGACTACAAAGGCTTGCTCATAGGATTCGACTACCAAGCTAACGCGCAAGTATACATAGTCTTCACGGAAGCCCTTGGAATAATAGTGTGGTACAAACATGACTCCTACGCAGGTAAACTCTGTCCCGAATGCCCAAAAGAATCTGAATGCAGAAAAATCCTAGACACAATCCTTGAAGAATACAATCTTCCACTCAGACCTGACGAAAAACAGCTTCTCATGACACAACAGTCCATAACTATTCTCAGCAAACTTGCAGCAAAACAAACTCCCCGGTATAAACGAAAAAATGAATGTGAATAAAAATGGAAAAAGAAATGAAAGAAAAATTAATCAAGCCCCCAATCAAGAAAGTGACTAGCGGAAAAACATTCAAGCCTTCAAAAGCCTTTCTGCACAAAAACATATTTCAAATAATATTTGTGTTTTTAATTCTCTTGTCTGCTGTAGTTCTTTCCTTAATTGTTGGGTCATTTCTAGGAGAAATAATTGAACCTGAAGCAATTCCAAACGCCCTTGTTCACATTGAAACATGGATTATACCTATTAGCCAATGGACCCTGATTCTTGATCTGATATGGGTAATACCTGCTCTGATTTATGCGCCCTTCGAGTTTAGAAGCATAGAATACTCTGTGAAGGCTGAAACTGGCGAAACAATGCCTGAAATATATGTAAAACGTGGAGTGGCTACAATTACCCGAAAACATGTGCCCTTTAGAACAATCACTAATATATCTAGCAAGGCTGGGCTCTTTGACAGGTTGTTTGGGGTCGGTTCTGTTCATATTGAAACTGCAGGATATTCTGGCAGTAACCAGACAGGTCCCGAAGTCAAACTGGAAGGAATTGTTTTCTACGAAGAGGTCAGAGACTTTATCCTAAATGAGCTGAGGCGATTTAAGGCGCCCTACGTGACTGGAACTGAAGTTGTTCCTAGAACAGAAGAACCTGTGCCCCGAAGGGAAGACTTAGACGACGAAATGCTGATTACTTTACGTGAAATTCGTGACCTGTTAAAAAGCAGCAGAGCATCAAAAATGGGCTGAAGTTGGACCAAAACCGTTTCAGATTGCTAATTCCATTTTTTCCCTCTTATTTTTTGTCTCTTTTTATTGTCAAAAAGTTGGAGTTTTGAAGAATTGTGGGCTGTTTTTAAGTGATTTATTCAATGGTTTCGTAAGAAAAAGGTAATGTTTTTATGTGGGGATTTGTTGTTCTGTTGTATCGTCACATAGATTCATGCTTACTAGAGAAGCTTTAGAAGACAACAAAGACCTTTTGAAGACTAACTATATGCACGCAGTTGTGACAGGAGGAATAAATATATGCAAATGAAATACTTCGAAGACTTACCACTAACAGCAGAAGTCATGCAAGGGATAGAAGAGCTTGGTTTTACTGAACTTTTCCCAATTCAAGCTCAAGCAATAGTTCCCTTAATGGAAGGAAAAGACGTTATTGGTCAAGCACAAACCGGAACGGGCAAAACCGCAGCCTTCGGAATACCGATGGTTGAACGAGTAAACCCGAAACATAAAAAAGTTCAAGGCCTAGTTTTAGCGCCAACACGCGAACTTGCAATACAAGTTGCGCAGAGAATAAGCCGATTCGCCAAATACACGAGAGTGAAAGTTCTCCCAGTTTATGGCGGAGAATCAATCAACAAGCAAATTAACGCCCTATACAGAGGTGTCCACATTGTTGTTGGCACTCCTGGTCGAGTAATTGATCACATCAAACGAGGAACACTAAAACTTTCGGCAACGAAGGTTGTTGTTCTTGATGAGGCTGACAGAATGCTCGACATGGGCTTCATAGATGACATCAAATTCATCTTGTCAAAAGTTCCACAGGACAGGCAATTAAGTCTGTTTTCTGCAACAATGGACAAATCAGTTATGGACATTTGTCATCAATACATGAAGAACCCTGAAGAAGTGCTTGTAAGCAAAGATGAAATCGCACTCGAGCAGCTAAACCAATATTACATTGTGGTTAATCCGCGAAACAAACTTGATTACCTGCTTCCGATGATGCGTGAAAACGACATTGAAAAGGGAATCATATTCTGTAACACTCGAAGGTGTGCAGATTGGTTAGCACGCAAGTTGAGATCAAACAGATACTCAGCTGAGCCGTTGCATGCTGGTTTTACTCAAGCACAACGCCAACGTGTTACCAGTGGTTTTAGGAAAGGAAAATTCGATTTTCTGGTCGCAACAGATGTTGCAGCTAGAGGATTAGACATTGAAGGAATTACCCACATAATCAATTATGATGTTCCTATGGATGCTCCTGTGTATTTCCACAGAATCGGAAGAACTGCCAGAAACGGCGGCGAAGGAACCGCAATAACCCTAGTGGGCTACGGCGAAATTCCTGACCTAAACAAAATAAAAACGCTGACAAACACAAACATCGAAGAACTAGAACCCTTAAACCCACAATACTGCTAAACGGCTTTTTTGCCAAGCAGTGGCGGGATTTTTCCCGCATATTTTTTTATTATAAAAAAAATCTAGTGGCTTTTAGGAAGCTTGCTCTTCTTCGTTTTCAGGTTCTGGAAGTTTCACTTTCTTTTTTGCTTGAAGCGATTTTACAAAAGTGTGTTTTTTTTGAGCCCATGGAGTTACGTTTTTTCTGAATGTTTTGATTAGTCCCACGTTTTCGAGTTTAGGGATTGCTCCCATCATGTTTCGGGGTAGGTTGGACACGATGATTTCTTCACGTTCGTTTATGTAGTCGTAGACTTCTCTTTCTCTTTCAGTTATTTTAGATAGTTTTTTTTCCATTTTTCCCAACTTTTAGTTGTTGTTTAAGAAATTCTTCAGTATCAAGCCTTGCTTGAATACTACTAATGATAGGGCGTGGCCTTAGTAAAGCTTTTTCATCTAACTGCCTTAGCAGTTGAATTATTTTAAAAAATAAAGAAAAAGTGGTTGTGGGTTTTTAGCGGCAGTGAGTTATTGTTATGGTCTGATTGCTTAGGTCTACTGTTACGTCGAATACATGTCCCATGTCAGCTTCGTCGAATCCCCATTTGTAGTGAGCAGTTATTGTAGTTCCGTCAACTGTTAGCGTGTCTAGTTCGTGAATGGTCTGTTCGCCCATTGTTTGAAGGAATGCTGCTTCTGTGATTTTTTCTGCGTCGGCTTCTGTTATGTTGTTGCTCAGGTTAACTTGTACCGTTAGGTCTGAGGCTTGGTTTCCGTTTACTGTTACGTTGAAGGTTGTTGAAGGTGCTGGGTTTTGTGTGTCCGAGATTGTTAGGGTTTGTGTCCATTGGATTGGAGCAAAGGTCATTATTGGGGTGTATGTTGTGGTTCCGTTTTCGTTTACTGTTTCGGTGAACCATGTGATGTTGACTTCGATGTTGTATTCTCCAGGTGTGAGTTTGCCTATGGGCACCAGAACCAGTGGGGTAGTTAATGCCTGTGTTACTGGTGTTCCGTCTGCTGGGTCTGTGATGTTAACTTGGAACCTGAACTTCACAGGGTACGATTCAAGCCAAGCAAAAGATTCTACGTTTATTGCGTAGCCGCCAGTTGTTTTGTCTCCCCTAGAAAGAAGGATAGATATGAACTGCTCTTTAGTGGCTGTTGTTGTTTCGTTGTTTGCCAGCATTTCCCAGTAGCTGTTGACTAACTCATAGTCGCTTCGTATTGTTGTTGGGTCCTGCGTTGTGGCAATAACGTGAATGCCTTCAGGGAACAATCCAACTCCACCATAGTTGTCGTAGATGTATCCAGTTTCGTCTGAATTCTCTGGTGGCTGGCCTTGCACTGTTACGTTCTCTGTTGCAGATTTGGATGGAGTTTCCACTACAATCTGGATGTTGGTTCCGTTTTGCAGGTCGCCAATGTTAACGCTCCAGTGTTTTGTTTCTCCTTTGAGGATTGTTGAGGTTTCGTTGCTTCCATCTGTCCACGCGTAGCTAGTGTTGTTTAGAAAAACTGATTCAATAACTGCTGATTCTGCGTCAGCTAAAGTGACGTTAAAGGAAACCAGACCGTTTGTCAGGGCTGTTGCGTTGTTTATGTTCAGTTTGATTTCTGAGCTTTCTGGTATTATTGGGGCAAAACAGTAGATGGTTCCGATTAGAGCTACCAAAGTGATTATGGATGCTGCGATAATCCATGTTTGTTTCATTGTGTCTTTACACCTAAACTTTTGATAAGCTGGAATCAATAAAGTTCTATGCCCTAGAACATACTGTTCGACTTTTAGTACACCAAAGGGTTAGTATGTGCTGCGTTTAGATTTCTGAAAAAAGGTAGTTTTCAACAATGAACTACTATTAGTATACTAATATGCCTCACATAAGTGTGAATAACTTGCAGTCAAAGCACATACAATAGTTCTTTTTCCAAGAATTACGCGCTAAAATAGTGACTACAGGAAAAAGGGTCTCCTGAAGCTAAACACGGGAATAAAAATTGAGGAGAAAAAGATGAAACCCCAGTTTTACATACGTTTGATTTTCATCTTTCCCGTTGTTTAGCGTTTTCAGTCCCTAGTTCCTTTGTCGCCTTTACTCGTAGCCAGCAAAAACTGTTGGAATAAGGGTCTCCTGAGACTTTTACACTAGAAATTGTTGATGAGTATCACAGGTCCTCAACTATCAGGCAGGGGATTATGCTTCATTTCCAGTGTTCAAGGCTTTTCAGGCCCTTATTCAACATTTTTCGTTACTCCAAAAAAGAGGGAGGAAAGTTTGGTTTACTTTCGTTTTTTCAGTACCCAGAAGCTG
>PIXS01000154.1 GCA_003096255.1 Candidatus Bathyarchaeum sp.
ACTTCTTCAAAGTAGCAACTGATCATCAAAGTATGGGCAAACTTGCCTTAGACATGACTGTTGAACAAATTGTGCGAACTGTTGCAAAAGCCAAAGATAAGCATCTTGAGAACTTCACTGTAATTATGCTTGAACGCGACAGGCACACAGAAATTTTGCAAACCCTACGAAAGATGGGTGTACGAATTATTTTGCTTCCTGACGGCGACATTGCAGCAGCAGTAGTTACCTGCATTCCAGACAGCGGAGTTGACCTTCTTGTCGGAGCAGGAGCCGGACCCGAAGCCACAATCGCGGCAACTGCAGTAAAATGTCTTGGAGGAACCATGCTTGTTAACGTTTGGAAGGACAAAAAAGACGACGCAGGCAGGCTAAAACGACTAATGGATATTGGCGTTGACGTTGACAAAACATATAACGAGAACGAGTTGGCAAAAGGAAACGAGCTAGTTTTTGCAGCCTCTGGCGTAACAAAAGGTGAACTGCTAGGCGGTGTTCGGTTTACTTCTGCAGGAGCAAACGTCCACTCTTTGTGTGTGAGGTTGCCCAGCGGAACCTACGAAACTTCAAGAACCACTCTGCGGTTCAAGGACCACCCAATATACAGAAACGTTGACCTGAACGGTCATCCTCTTCACGACCAGAATGGTTTTTGAGACACCACGTGTTCATACTTTAGTTGAGGGGGCACTACCGTATGGAATATATTGGAATCCACAAAAAAGGCGAACTTTCTTTTTCTGACTTGCTGAAATCAGTCAAATCTAACAAAAATTTTGACAAAGCAGGCGCCATAGCCAGTTTTGTTGGTGTGGTTCGAAGCACGAGTCTAGACGGTGAAAACGTCGAAGGTATGGAACTGCAGGCCTACGAGGAACAAGCAAACAAAGTCCTAGGAGACATCTGTGAAGACCTCAAAAAACGGGAAAGTATTGTGGATGTTCAGATTCATCATTTTGTTGGTAAATTTGTCGTGGGAGACGACATAGTGTACGTTGTTGTTGCTGGGGGTCATAGGCAAAACGTTTTCAGTGTTCTGCAAGAGGCAGTGGAACGCTACAAAACTGAGGCACCAGTGTTCAAAAAAGAAAACATAGTAGACGAAAACGGAGTCAAAGAATCCTACTGGGTAAGCGAACGAGAAGCCCAACAAAAACGCCAAAAACATTGAGCATGTAAATCATTTTTGGTCAAATTTTCTTGACTAAAATGAAAAATAAAGCATGAATTTCAGGTCAAGATTTATTGATAAAAACGCTTTATAGATAACCAAATCTAGTGATATTTGGGTCAACTAAATTGAACAATGGTATGCCAACAATTGTTCGAGCGGTTCTTTTATTCATTTTAGTTAACAGTTTTTTATTTGGAGTCACTGCTGTTTCTGCAGAAGCTCCAGGCGTAATAGTCATAATTGGTTCAGACACTACTTGGACAAAAGCAGATAGCCCTCATGAACTTACAGGTCCTATACTTGTTAACCAAGGAGTAACATTGACTGTTGAAGCAGGAGCAACAGTGAATCTTAATGGTTATGAGTTGCGGGTTAATGGCACTTTGCGAGCAAAAGGTACATCTACAAATTATATTGTGTTGGATGATGGAACTATTACGTTTACAGAATTCAGTAACCCTTGGGATGAACAGACCGGAACTGGTTCTATTATCCAGTTTGCAATTCTTAACGATGTTCAAATAGGTAACAGCGTTCCGGTTAGCATAAACGAGAATCCTGTAGGAGAAGACAACGTTTGGACAAAGGAAGAAAGTCCAATCAATTTTACGGGTTCAATAACTGTTGACGAGACTGAAATTTTGACTGTTGAAGCCGGAGTTACCGTGAACATGCAGGGCCATGATTTAATTGTAAAAGGAACCTTGCAAGTGTTTGGCGACAGTTCAAACAAAGTGCATTTCTATGGTGGGCTTAGTACTGCAAAAATCAATTTCACAGAAACAAGCACTACTTGGGATGAACAAACAGCAACAGGCAGCATAATTGACCACGCAATAATAGACCGCGTGAACTTAATCATCGACAGTTCACCAAAAATATCCAACTGCAATACAACTTTCAAAATTTTTGCTGGCGGCTCTTGTGTGCTTATGGGTAACACGATAAGTGTTCTTTCAATTACTGGAGGCTCAGTTGTGGCTTCAAACAATGACATCGAAATAATAAATGAGTGTCATGGAACCCCAGAGATTTTAAACAACACAATTAAGATGATTTATGGTCCTGGGGGTTCTCCTGTTATTTCAGGAAACACAATTACTGAGTTAGGCGTGGTAGCGCCTGGTGAGAACACTGAAATACACTGGTTAACTGCAGATTCGCCAACAATATCAAACAACATTATTCAACGTGGAATGTACCTTAAGGCTGAGTCTTCAATAATTTCTGGTAACACAATTACAGGTTACACGTATACCTACAGTTATGACAATTTTGAAATGGTCGGTATGTTTCCTGTATTGAAAACGTATGATGGGGCTATTCTAACTTCTGGAATCACTCTGCTGGGGAGTGGCCATGTTGAAGGAAACACAATATTTGGGTGCAACAAAGGCATTGAGGGTGGAACAACTGTTGTAAGAAACGTTCTTGTTGGAAACGACGTTGGGGTCTTTGTTAATTCCTTTGCAGTAATCCAGAATAACACGTTCAAAGATAACCGCGTGGCAATTGCAGTACATCCACAGGCTTCAAAGGTGACTATTAGTTACAACAATTTTGAAAACAGCACTCAAAACAGCATCTACTTAGTTGGCGTCTCAAGTAATATTGATGCAACTAATAACTGGTGGGGAACATCAGACCTCCAAGCAATCAACCTCACAATTCACGACTACAAGTACGAGTTCGGATTAGGCAAAGTAAACTTCACACCTTTCTTAACTGAACCCAACACAGAAGCAGTGCCAAACGAAATTCCAGAATTTCCAGCATGGGCAGTTTTGCCTTTGTTTTTGGTGGCAACTTTTGGAGTCATAATTGTTAGAAAGAAACTTGGGAGTTACTCAAAATGATGAAATTTGTTTCTCGTGTGTTTTTGATGTTAATTCTGTTTAGTAGCTTAGAGTTAATTGCTGCTGTACATGTTTTTGCAGAAGCGCCAGGAGTAATTGTTGTAATTGGTTCTGATGCAGTTTGGGCAAAGGCAGACAGCCCATATGTGCTTACTGGACCTGTGTTTGTGGCTAATGACGCAACGTTGACGATAGAAGCAGGTGTTGAAGTGGACCTTGATGGCTATTACATAACTGTGAACGGCACCCTTTTGGTGCTGGGTACGAGTTCTGAGCGGATTCAGATGACAAATGGTGAAAAAATTGAGTTTACAGAATTCAGTACTGGCTGGAACAAGGAAACGGGATTAGGGGGCATCATAAGTCACGCGAATGTTACGTGTCCAATATTCAGTAGTGTTTCTCTGAAACTGGATACCTGTATCTTAGCAACCCTAGATGTGGAGGACTCCGTCCTAGTTTCTAATAGTGAAATTGGTGGACGTGTTACCGTTGGAAACTCAAGCGAAATTTATGACAACATCCTTGGAGATCGTGTCCTTGTTGGCGGTTCATCTGTAATCTGTAACAACAACATCAATGGCTCCATTAAAGGTGAATGCGTGACCGTTTCAAATAACACAGTCATGGGTCACGTTGGCGTCGACTACTCTACAGTTTCAAACAACATGATCATAGGCGGAATTAGCGGAGAATCGCTTACAATCACTGGAAACGTTGCTACTGCTCAAGAAAACCCTGATGGCGTATTCGCTATTGGCGGTGCTGCAATTAGAATCTCAGGCGGAACGTCAGTGATATCAGGTAACACCCTCGATGGCGGAGGTTATAGATTCGATTGGGGTGGCAGGGGTAGTGGAACTATTGGAACGATTGATGTTGGTTCATGTTCTGCTGTTATTTCAGACAATGTAATTGACGGCGAGGGAATATACCTCACCGGAGACTGCGACTCTCTTGTAATCGCAAATAACACAATTGATTCGGGAATATTTTGTAAACTAATTACATGGGAAGGCACACGTGCAGTATTTGATGTCAACTCCTTTGAAATTACAGGAAATGTAATTACGGGCACAATAGAAGTAAAGGCAAGTTATCTTTCGGTTTCAAACAACCTGCTGGTAGGCTCTATTGGAACCGGACTTGAGTTTTCAGTCCATGGTGAAACAATTTCATCCATATCTGATAACACGATATCTGGGTTTTTCACTGGGATTTCGGGCACTACTACAAAAGGAGTATTGATTAAAAAAAATTTAATTATCAACAACACACGCGGAATAGAATGTACTGCACTCAATATGCGGGTTCAAAACAACACAATTACCAACAACACGATTGGAATATACGAAGGGTCGCCCTCAGCGATAATTCGGTACAACAACATTGAAAACAACACAGAAAACAGCATCTACCTAGAAACCACAACAGAAAACATTGATGCAAGATATAACTGGTGGGGAACAGCCGACCACCAAGCAGTCAACTTAACAATTCGTGACCACAAATACGATTTTGATGTGGGCACCGTTACTTTCACGCCGTTCTTAACTGAACCAAACCCAGAAGCAGTGCCAAACGAAATTCCAGAATTTTCAGCATGGCTTGTTCTGCTATTGTTTTTGGTTGCCACGTTAGTAGGCTCAGTTTACCGAAAGAGAATGAAAAAACAGGAGATTGTTTAGCTCAATGAAACACATCATAAATCCAGTAACAATTACTTTTTTGACTTTAGTTTTGGTTAGCGGTTTGGTCTTATCTGGTGCCATCACAGTTTCTGGAGAAACACCAGGAATAATAGTCATAATCGGTTCAGATACTACTTGGACAAAATCTGACAGTCCACATACGCTTAGTGGACCTGTGCTTGTTAGTCAAGGAGTAGCTTTGACGGTTGAAGCAGGTGCTACAGTTGATCTTAATGGTTATGAGATGCGTGTTAATGGAACTTTGCGGGCAATAGGTACAAGTGTGAATCGTATTGTCTTTGAGAATGGGAAAATTACGTTTACCGAATATAGTAATGCTTGGGACGAGGAAACAGGAACCGGTTCTATTATTCAATTTGCTGTTCTCGAAGCTGTTGAAATAGTCAACAGTGTGCCCGTAAGCATAAACGAGAATCCCGTAAGCGACGACAACGTTTGGTCAAAGGAAGAAAGTCCAATCGAGTTCACTGGAGCTGTAGTGGTTGGTGAAGGGGAAGTTTTGACTATTGAGGCTGGAGTTACTGTTGAGATGCAGGGCTATGATTTGATTGTGGAAGGAACCTTGCGTGTGCTAGGCAGTAGCTCTGACAAAGTATATTTCAAAAGTGAACCCTATAATGTTCCAGCAATCATTTTTATCCAAACGAGTAACGGATGGAACGAGCAAACTGGCTCTGGTTGTATGATTGATAATGCTGATATTTCAAATGTAAACCTCATTAGCAACTGTTCATTAAAAGTAACCAACAGCAAAACATCAACAATCTCGGTTGGCGGCTCATCAATACTTACTGGAAACAAATTGGGGTCATTATTAATCACTGGAGGTTCACCTGCAATTTCAGGTAACGTGATAGGTTCAATTTCAGACTGCCTTGGAACGCCTGAAATATCAAACAACACTATTGATCGGATTGGTGGCTTTGGCGGCTCACCAGTAATATCAGAAAATACTATCACGCAGATAGGCACAATTAGGGTAAGCCCAAACGTAAGAGATTTCGATTATTTTAAGACAGACTCGCCAACAATCACAAACAACATAATTAAAGATTGGATATGTCTTAAAGCAACTGGACATGCAACAGTTTCTTACAACACGATTACAGGGCACGATTACACGTTTCAGTACGAGAAGGGAAGTGGATATTTTACTTGGTGGCAGACTGAAACTGCTACAACTTCCGGGATTATTCTTGAAGGCAGTTGTCACGTTTTCGCAAACACAATCGAAAATTGTTACATAGGAATACGGGGTGGGAAAATAATTGAAAGAAACCTTCTAATGAACAATCGATATGGAGTGGAGGTTTGTTCAGACACAACAATCAAAAACAACACTTTCACAAACAACAATGAAACAATATCAATAGTAAAAAACCCCTCTTCTGTTACAATCAACTACAACAATTTCGAAAGTGCTACTCAAGACATTATCTGGTTATACGGGATGTCAAATAGTATTGATGCAACTAATAACTGGTGGGGAACAACAGACC
>PIXS01000155.1 GCA_003096255.1 Candidatus Bathyarchaeum sp.
GATGCACCAACTGTAATTACACGTTTAGAGACACAAGCTAAACTATGTGAACGCGATGGTAACGTTCGAAAATTTTTGCAATTCAGTCTTAGACTGGATTTCTGAGAAAGCTGACAGAATAGTTGTTTCTGTTGTGGCAATTGTTTTAATATTTATCATCTACAGACTTCTTTCTCGACAAATAATAAGATGGAAACAAAATCAAAAACTTGAAGAGAACGTTGCATTTACGTTAAGAAGAATCATCCAGTGGGTTGCGATTCTAGCAATCGTAATTGTTGTTACGTCACTGTTTGTTATCGATATTGGCATAATAGGCGGCTTGTTGACTCTTGCAGGAGGCACAATCATCGGCTTTGCCTCAATGAATACCCTTGGCAACGCCATAGCAGGAATAATCGTAATGACAAGCAGACCCTTCAAAATTGGAGATAGAATATTCTTCAATGGGAAATTTGCGGACGTAGTCGCTATAGATTTGATATACACACGAATGAGGACCCTTGACAATGTTTTGATCTCTGTTCCAAACCAAGAACTGCTGAAAGCTGAAATTGAAAACTATGGAAAGAAAAGTTCTGTCCGTAGAGGCTGTTCAATTACAGCAGGATACGAGGTTGCTTCAGAATTAGTAGAGACTACTTTGCTAGAAGCAGCCAGCAAGTTGATAAGCAAACAAATCGCATTGAAGGAACCAGGCCCGTATGTTTGGATTACTAATTTTGGGAATTTTGCTGTAGAATACACCCTTTATGTTCACACCAACAAAATTAAGATGCTTCCAAAAATCGATGCAACCATTAAGAGAACTGTTCTAGACGCATGTAAACAAAAGGGAATCGACATCAGCACTCCAAGCCTAGTCCAAAGGGTCGGCAATAATGGCGATGACGTAGAAACCTCAATTACCAAAAGAAGCATCGAAGGGAAAGATACTAAAGGGTAAACATTTGAAGGGACTGAAAGAATTAGAGTTCAGATTCCACAACATGGAAAAACGCTGTGGGGTAAAAAATGATTTGGATAAGCATACCAGTTCTAGCTGTTTCGTTGTTTCTTATTGCCATTGTTAGCGATAGAATAATCAGATACACGCTTGTTCTGTCAAATGCTCTTGGGCTTTCAGAAATGGCTGCAGGCTTCATTATACTCTCGGTATCCACGTCTTTACCTGAACTTTCTGTGTCAACAATGGCATCATTAGGTAACGAAGGCGGTCTGTCAGTGGGTAACGCCTTGGGTTCAAACATAGCAAACTTAACCATAATCATCGCTTTGGCAATATTCATCAGCAAATCTGCAATTTCGATTAGAGGAGAATCACAAAAAGAACTTGTTCAGTTTCTTTTCCTATCCTCAGTAATACCTTTGTTTATAGTTCAAAGAGGAAGTTTAGGTCCCGTATTGGGAATAGTGCTGATAATTTTGTTCATATACTTTGGTGTGACAATTTCTAAAACACCTAAGGAATCTGAACTTTCTGAACCAGAAGAAGACACAGGTAAAACAGAGAAGGCCTCAAGTGCAGGACTAAAATTTGTTGCTTGTTTAGTCATAGTTATTGTAATCTCAAAATTGATTGTCGACAGTTCAATTGATATTGCAAATTTCGTCGGTTTACCAACATCCATTATCGGAGCTACAATAATTGGAATCGGCACGTCCCTTCCGGAACTCGCCACCACAATACAGGCATTGAAAATGAAACGTCATGAAATGGCGCTTGGAAACATTCTTGGAAGCTGCATCACAAACATAACTCTTGTACTAGGCATCTCTTCGCTGGTTTCATTCTCTGAAGTGAACATTCTAGCAGTTCAAAGCATAATGTTCTATGTTTTGATTTCATCATTAACTGTATGGTTCATGATAAGCTCAAGCAAATCAATAACCAAAAAAGGAGCAATCCTTCTTGGTTTGATTTATCTGGCTTTCGTTTTACAGCAAATAGGAATCTCTTTCTTTATATGAAAAATTAGTTAGAAGTGAAAATCAGTGTGTGTTTGAGGTGGATAATCGTTGTATGATTATTCGTCTCAAGATTTTCAGTCCATGCTTGAAGGACAACTTCTTTTTTCCGAGCCTTTTGCGGTATTGAATTGGCAGTTCCACAATCTTGTAGCCTGATCTCTTGATGTGGTGATTTAATTCTGCTTCAATGTCAAATCCGTCTGATTTTGGTTTCCAGCCCTTCAACAATTCAGCCCTAACAAGCCGAAGACCAGTGTAAGGGTCATTCAAGTTTACGCCATTAAAGACTCTTTGAGCCAAACCCAAAAGTCGGTTGCCAATATAGAACTGATTTCTGTCAGATTCCTCTTTGTAGAGGGTGCTGAATCTGTCACCTAAAACCATTCCAACGTCTGGATTCATGTCTAGAACGCTGATCATTTCTTTAAGGTGTCTGGCAGGATACGTGTAGTCTGCATCAGTGAAGGCAATGTATGATGTGTCTCCATTAAGGTGGTTTACTCCTTGGGACATTGCATCTCCTTTACCGTTTCCTATCTGGATTAACACTTCTGCCCCCAAGTCTTTGGCTACTTCAAGGGTTCTGTCTGAACTTCTTCCATCAACAACAACTAGTTGTGGTTTATCTAGAGATTCTTTTAGTTCGCGTATTGTGGGCGCTATTCCTTCTTCTTCATTATAGGCTGCAACAACAACGGCAAGGGGCGAATAATTCAACCAAATCATCTCCAGACGATATTTGATAAAAATTCAGCCCGCTTACTAATAAAGAACGAAGGGAATGTGTTATAGAAGAAAGTTCTATTACTAAAGTCGTGTATTTTGATTGGTTTTTAAAGATATAAATGAATTGTAACACAGTAAATTCAAGGACATTTGCTAATTTTAATAACTGTCTCTTCGGCCATAAAGAAATATTCGCAGGGTCAAAGTTGCCAGAGCATTTTGTTCTACAGCGTTTTCGCTAATTGTGCAACTTTGCTTTTTATTTTGTCGTAGGTCTTTTGGGCTTGCTTGTATGGCAGCATGTATGGGTCAGTGATGTGCCATACTTCAACGTTGTCAGCGCACTCTGGTGTCTGTCTAAGAATAGCATCTTCATGCTCAGTTTCCATGGCTACTATCAAGTTGTAATCGCACAGATTCTTTGACGACAAGCTGTCAGGAACTCTCTTCAGAAATTCGGTGGCGCCTTCCTGTTCCGCGTATCTTCGTGTCATGTCAATAACTTTGTAATAGGCATGTGTTCCCGCAGAATCAACAGCTATGTCTGGTCTAAGCTTCTTCAGCAGTGCATCTGCTAAGGGGCTTCGGCAGGCATTTCCTGTGCATACAAACAACACTTTCACTAAAGGCACCTATCCACGAGTTTTAGGAGTTTAGTTGTTTCCTACCTAATAAACACCAACTTTTTCTGTAGTGAAAAGAATCTTATATCCAGTAACCGTATTACAGAGTCAACAAACTAAAGAGCGAATTCGATTCACAACAATAACATATTAGTCCAATTTACCATAACAATAGGCTGGTGAAAAAGAACGAAAGTGGGCACACTAACTTGGGAGTTCCCGCCAAGAGTAGTTGGTGGAATAGCCCGCCACTGCGAAGGCTTAGCCAAAGCCCTTGTTAAGCAAAACCACGAAGTCCACCTATTCACCTTGGACTTTCCAGGCTCACCCAGCTACGAAGAAATGGATGGAATCAAAGTGTACCGTGCCTCAACAGAACTGGGGCACCCAAACTTTCTTACATGGGTTCTAATGTTCAACCATTTTCTCTCAAAACGAATGGCAGATGTGGCTCAGAAAGTTGACTTTGATGTCATGCACGTTCATGACTGGTTAGCCGCCTTCTCAGGAATCTCCTTTAAGCATTACGTGAAGAAGCCAATGGTTCTCACAGTCCACAGCACCGAAGTTGGACGCGCACAGGGACTCCACAGCCCCGACTCATTTTCCATCAACGGCATAGAATGGTGGTCAAACTACGAAGCTGACAGGGTCATCGTCTGCAGCGAATCCATGAAAAACGAAATCTGCAGCCACTTCAACCTGCCAGCAGAAAAGGTTGACGTGATTCCAAACGCCATAGACGCAACAAAATATCAGATTCCTGTTGACCGCGGAGCAGTACGACAACGTTACGGCGTGGGCTGGGGAGAAAAACTGATTCTCTGCGTAGGACGGCTGGTTCCACAAAAAGGAATAGAATACTTCATCCGAGCAATA
>PIXS01000156.1 GCA_003096255.1 Candidatus Bathyarchaeum sp.
CTCACGAAATCAAGGGAGAAACAATTGTAGTCTTTGCTGTCCTGAAGGACGGATACAATGCAAGCGAGGAACTTGCAAAGGAACTGAGAGCGCACATGAGAAAAGCTGTTGGTCCACTCGCAACGCCCGAAAACGTATACTTTGTATCAAAACTTCCGAAGACAAGAAGCGGCAAAATCATGCGAAGAGTTCTAAAAGCATTGGTTGCTGGACAGACGATAGGTGACCTCTCTACATTAGAAGATCAAGCTTCAGTGGAAGAGGCAAAACGGGCATTCGAAGAATTCCAAAGAATCACGAAGAAGTAAAATTCTTCGTACCTTTTTCTTTTTTCTTTCTTTAATTTTTTTTAATGTAAATGTGAAACGTGGGCACCAAATTGTTGTGGTGCTGAAGATTTCGGAAAAAAAGACTGCTTTCAACAATGCTCTGTTATTAGGAGCCTAATAGGCGGCTAGAAAGTGTGAAAGAACTGCAGCACTATGTGAATCATAGTTTTGCAGGTTAGAGTAGTCTTGCCCCGTTTAGGGTTTTGGTCTGCCATGAGTATCTTCTTATTTTAGAGGACTCGCCGTATGCGCATGCTGCACACTTTTTCTGTTTGACGTTGTATGCTCTTCTGCCGCAGCGTCTACATTTGATGTGTAGAACCTTGTGTGAGCGTCTGCCCATTGATGATGTGCCTTTTCCAGTTTTTCCCATCGTTTATCACCTTGGGGGCGGTGAGATTATTACCACGTTGTCGCCACGGACTATGATGGCGCCTAGTTTCTTCACGTTTTCAACATCTGTTGTGTCGTCTGTTTCATCTAACACTAGATTGAGGTGCTGGTCGAAGCCTTTGAGTTTTCCACGTAGCTTCTTTCCGCCTCTTAGTCGTACTAGAACTATTTTTCCGAGGCTTTCTTCCAAGATTCGGGTCGCCATTTCGCTCATACGTAATCCTCTCGTAAACTTTTGCCCTGTATCGTTTATAGGTTTTGACGTAACGATTTAAAGGTATCTGCTGCATATTTCATTGTTTCTATAATCCGTTTCCTTTTCCGAGCTTAGATGATTCCATCCAACATTGAGTCCTATTTTGTGTTGATTTTTTGGAGTTTAACAAAAAAAGAATAAGAAAAGAAGGTGTGTGGTTAGATGTGACTTGTTTATTCGATTTTTATAGGCTTGCTTTTGGTTTTCTCTTGTTTCTTTTTTGGGACAGTAACGTCTAAGACGCCGTTCGTGTATGCTGATGTTGCCTTTTTAACGTCTACTTTTGCAGGCAGTTTAACTTCTTTGAAGTATTTGCGCTTAGGAGTTTCAACAGCGATAGTTAACTGGTCATCGGTTCCAGAGAGTTTGATGTCTTTCTTTTCGACACCTGGCAGTTCGACAATTACTCTGACTTCGCCATCAGCGTCTATAACGTCTGTTAAGGGTTCTCTTTCTTCTTTGACGTCCATGTGTGGTTTTCCAAGCTGAGTGTCTGCTTTGAAATTTCCGAACTCGGTTACGTTTGGTTTTCCGTCTGGACCCACAGTTACGCTGTAGCCGTACACGAAAGGTCCCCAGCTTTTCACTTTAGTTCCGTCAGGCAATGTTTGTTCTCGCTGAAGTGCTTCAGGGGCTCGTTTTGATAGCTCCTCAAACTCTTTTGCCATCATTTCTTCCATTTCTTTGAAAGCTTCTTGTATATCAAAAGGGTCGCTTCCGGAGAATGGGTTTCTTTTAGTCCATCTGGACCATCGGTCTTCGTTTGACAGTGTCTTTCACCTCCTAAATGTTTTCGGTCTCTTCTAGAAAGTCTAATAGGCGGCGTAGGGCGAGGCTCAAGGTTAAGAATGCTGATTGCCCATATTCTGAGCACCTGTATGTTCCTCTTCCAGTTTTTGTCAGAAATCCTCCGGCGCTGAGTTTTTTTGAGTTCTCCCAGACTGTTTTTGGGTTCAGGTCTAGGTCTTTCATGAAGTCTGCGAAGTTCATTGTGCTGTCTTCTTCCTCTACTAGCCGTCTCATCATTTTTAGTCGGGTGTGATTGGATAGTGCGTCAAAGATGCTGGAGAACCGCTGGAAGTCGTCTTCGAATGCTTGGAATTCTATTTCGAGCTGGTCTTTTGGCCAGTCCATTGGGGATAGGGGCACTTCTAGGATTATTTTTCCGTTACGTACAAGTTGAAGTTTTAAGTTCATGTGTCCTCGTCCGTTATTACCGCGTAGTAATAAATATAGTTGCCCCCAATATAAATATTACTGTAAAGTAATAAACGCCGCGTTGCCACACAAAAAAGAACAAACCAATCAGAACTGCTTAGGAATATCCTGCTTCTCCATGACATAACCGCAGTAATGGCACCTAAGACGCAGAGGCTCCTCGGTGTCCACATAGAAAGTGGATTTCACGGGCTCATTACTGTTCGAAACACACGCAGGATTAGCACACTTGACAGTCTCCCGTATCACCTCAGGCAACCGAACCAGCTGCTTGTCCACAACCTTGTAGTCTCTGATGATGTTAATGCTTGCATGCGGAGCCAAAAGAGCAATCTTGTCCACTTCCGCCGACTTCAGCTCTCTGCCCTCAATCTTCACCATATCCTTCAAGCCCAACGTCTTACTGGGCACATTCATGCCAACAGTCACAATGCCGTTAACGTGCCCCGTTATCCCCAAAATCTTTATCACATCCAAAGCATGCCCAGCAGTGATGTGATCTATCACTGTACCATCTTTGATTTTTGATACACGCAAAGTCGTTTCAGACAAGTTAACCCGCCCACAGGATTCTGTACGTTATATTCTAATGACAGTTTATTTATAGCTGCTGTTCGGTCAAGAGCCACTCCAAGTGCACTTACCACGCATCCAAAAAGATTCACAATAACAGATTTACAAAAGAGGGGAAAGGGTTAGACAAGAGAGGGAGAATAACCCTTCCCCTTGGAGCCGTTCATGCGTGTTTTAGTCTTAGTTTGGAAAACATAGAGGAAATTAACATTTTGAAGTGGTGCTTGATGCCATAAACGGGAGGAGCTACAATTACACGCGTGTAAGTGATGTTCCTCTTTCGAAGCACCATGAAAGTTTTTGATGCAGAATAAGATGCAGGTCTTGCGGGAATGTTGTATACTGTGAAAGCGTTTTTTAGAGTTTCCACATCTTCAAAGCTCATCACGTTCCCCCCCAACAAACTGGATTTGGCACGATAGTCTCTAGGTTTTTGCCACACTCATTTTCAGAAGCGTGTAAAGTACCATGATTCACTCGATTTTGCTTCTGACTTTTTCTGTTTCCTATTTTGTAGTTTTGGCATTTTAACCACAATTAACGAATAACGCAGAAGGCATATTCGCATTATCCAAATAATATATAGACCGCTACTTAGTCCATGTAGAGCTGTAGAGCCTTTTGCGAGAACGCTTACATAGACAACAATGTACATCTATTTTGAGAGGTCTAGATGAAGAAGAGGATTCTTTTTCTTTGCACACAAAATTCTGCCCGCTCTCAAATGGCAGAGGGTCTCCTTAACGCCTTCTACGGAGACAACTACGAGGGCTACAGTGCAGGGGTAACGCCCACAAAAGTTAATCCGTACGCGGTTAAGTCAATGGCTGAAATTGGAGTAGACATCTCCAGAAACCGTTCAAAGAGCATTGAGGAGTTTCGTGGAGAAAACTTCAACTACGTCGTAACCGTGTGTGACAACGCCAGAGAAACTTGCCCATTCTTTCCGGGAGAAGAAATCATCCACAAATCGTTTGAGGACCCTGCCCAGTTCAAAGGCTCTGAAGAAGAAATCCTGAAACAGGTTAGACGGGTAAGAAACGAAATCAACGAGTGGATAAAAAACAGGTTCACCTAAGAAGCCTGCAATTCAACGCAAACAAACACGCTAGCAAACGCTTGCGGAGCATTTATTTCAAAAAGGGGAGGCTAGGGAGATTCCCTAGAAACCGTTAAGATTCGGACATAATCCGCTGTATCATCGCAGGCATCAGCCACATGCTCCATCTCCTCTATGAGGTCCTTAAGCAGCATTATCGTTGCGGCATCCGTCTCCTTAGAATGCCGGAGAAGCATCGCCTTTGACGTCAAGTACTTCTCATCCACTTTACCTTCGATCACGTCGATTTGTTTCGCAAGATCCATAGCCTTCTCTGGGTTTGTGCCCAAATTTTCGATGGCTTTACGTAAAGTTGTGGCACATTCAACAAGGTCTTTGGCGGTTTTGACAAACTGTTTCCACATTTCCTTTGGAACGTAAGCCTCTAAAAGCAAAATAACTGCTCTTGACGCATCCTTTACGTGATCCGCCAGCTCGTCTAATCTCTTTACTAGGTGCATGATGTCTTCACGGTCTTTTGATCGAAGGCTTCCGCGTGTGAGCTCCTCAAAAATCATTCTTCTAAGCTCGTCGATTTCATGTTCTATAGTTGAAAGTTTTTCGAAGGATGCTTTTGCTTCTTCTTTGTTACCGTTTAAGGCGGCGGTGATAGACTTCTCAAGCTCGATTACAGTGTCGATAGCCAATGTCATCTGTCTATCTGCCATTTCGAATAACTTTGATTTTCTTCTCTCAGCAAACCATCTTTCCATAAATGTTCACCCTTAAACAATAAGACATATTGTTATAGTCGTATCTAGATAAAGTGTGAATATAACGCTTAAATCTTTTCCACACGCTCACTCTAAAGTCAACTCCGTCCTCAAACCCTTCTCAGGATAGGAGAAAACAAAGCTTTTTTCAACAGGAAAAGCGACCGTAACTTTCTCGCCTACTTTAAGCCATTCACCCATTAGGGCGGGACGCACAACCAATACCATGTCGTCATTCTGGAGCCTAATCTCGTATCGGACGTTGTTTCCTTCAAACCTGAAGCCTTCGATGTTGCCGCCTATCGAGTTTACGCCACTGTGTTCTCCTCTTGTTAAGGACAGAACTTCTGGTCTTACGCCTACAACCACCTTTTCCCCTTTCTTGTGATCTTCATTCATGGATTTAACGGAAATTCCTCCACGAAGCTCCACCGTAAGTTTATGCCCAGCACGGTCTGCAACGTAGCCTTCCAAGAAGTTTGATTCCCCAACAAAGTTTGCCACAAATATGTGCTGAGGAGCAAGATACAGTTCCTGAGGGGTTCCAACCTGCAGAATCTTTCCTTTCCTCATCACAGCAATCCTGTCTGAGATAGCCATGGCTTCTGCTTGATCATGAGTAACATGAATAGCCGTTAACCCAAGGTCTTTCACCAGCTTTCTGATCTCGTACCTCAGGTCGGTTCTGATTCTCGCATCTAAGGCACCTAAAGGTTCATCCAAAAGCAGGAGCTTAGAGCCAGAGGCTAACGCCCGTGCTAAGGCAACACGTTGTCTCATTCCTCCACTTAGCTCGGCTGGAACAGCGTCAGTGCGCTCAAAGAGCCTAACCAGCTCTAACATTTCGCGTCCAATCTTGTTGCTTTTCTTTTCTGTCCACCCTTTTACGCGTGGTCCATACGTGACGTTGTTCCAGACGTCCATGTGTGGAAAAAGGGCATACTCCTGAAAGACGTATCCGATGTCCCTGTATTCGGGCGGAAGATTCGACACTTCGCGTTCGCCGATGGTTATTACGCCTTCGTCAGGCAACTGCAAACCCGCTATCATACGCAGAGTGGTTGTTTTTCCGCATCCGCTTGGTCCAAGCAACGTCAAGTATTCTTTGTCGTGTACAGTCAAGTTTACGTGGTCGACTGCGGTTATTCTTCCTTTGTCATATGTTTTAACTACATCTTTTAGCTTGACTTCAGGCACTTTAGTTCACCTTTATCCATTATTCTAAATGTGTTATTTTGTCTCATCTTGTGGTTACCTTCCGGAATACCATGAGCAGAACAAACGCTAGGGCAATCAGGTACGTTGACGCAAACAGTGCTGCGGGAATCGCAAGAGATTCAACCATGTTGACTACTAGGGGCGGAATTGTAACGTCACTGCCCATCACTAGGAATGTTGCGCCTGTTTCGCCCAAGGAGCGCGTAAATGACAATATGACCCCTGTTAAGATGCCTCTCTTAAGCAGTGGAAGAGAAATCGATTCAACAGTGTTGTATGCACTGGCGCCAAGGGTAACCGACGCCTCCTCGTACAATGGAATGTCCGAGCCCTCAAACGTGGCAAGCATAGGCTCAACCACAACAGGAACACTGAACACTATATGCGTTAATATTATAAGCCATATTCCCGGATTTGCGAGCCTCATTCCTCCAGGACCCCACAAAAGCAGTATAGATAAGCCAAGCGCGGACGTGGGAACAATTAACGGGACTCTAAGCAAGGCTCGCAGGATACTGCCAAATCTGGAACGCATTATCAAAAACACTGTAGGCATCGCTATACAAGTTGCTACAAAAGTTGCGATTGCAGCAGAGGCAAACGA